>JACQHI010000131.1 GCA_016199105.1 Lentisphaerota bacterium
GGGGCCTCCTCCGAGTCGCGGGATTCGGAGGAGGTCACCGGAGGCATCTCTATGGAACTGACACTAAAACAGCCAACCGCCGCCGCCCCGGCGCCGCTCGCCGTCGTTGTGCGCGAAGCGCGGACCGGCCGCGAGGTCGGCGCGAGCGATATCCCGACGCTGCAACTCCTGCCTTTGATGGCGGAGGTGTGGCGGGACGGTTTCCTGCGCCGCGGCAGAACGACCGTTGACCTCGCCGACTTGAAGTTTACCGCGCAGGTCGCGTCCGACTCGCAACGCCCCGGTACGACCCTGGTTCTCGGCGCGCGTCTCCAAGGCGCGCCCGAGGTGTATAAGCGCTTCCAGAAGGACGTGTTCACTCCTCTTGCGGCGGCCTGCTGCGCAAAACTCGTCGAGACAGGCCGCCTGGCCGCGGACACCGAAATTCGCTTCGAACTGATCGCACCGGCGGGCGCGCCTGCCGAATTGAATGCCGGTTCCGCGGCCGACGCGAACTCGCGCGGCTACCCCGAATTTCCCCTGGCGCGCCTGCTGCCGGCCGGCGGTTATTCAGAAGACCAGCGCTTTCGGTCCAGCCTTCGCAGCCAAAGGCTTTGCTACGGCGGAGTAGGCCGAAACCGCACTACCCCAATTCCGGATAATCCGGTTTTGAACCAAGCCGATTTTCCGGTCCTCTACACCCGCCATGCGTACGAAAACGCCGACCGCTTCAGCCGGGCCGGGGCGATGGCGGTCCCGCCCGCGGAGAGCGGGTGCATGCTCCTCGGGTATGTCTGCGTTTCGTCCGAACCGAGCGATTGCTTTGTGGTCGTCACCGAGGCGTTGCGCATCCAGGCGGCCGAGACGAAGACGTTCAGCTTGTCGCTGACCTCCGAGTCCTGGACTCGGATCGAACGCTACCTGGCCGCGCACGCGGGCGCGGGGCTCAAACCAGTTGGCACGGGCCACGGACACAATTTCGACCCATCCGCCAACGGAAGCAGTTGCAGATTTTGTTCTAAACAGGCGTCCTGCGAGCTTCACACGGCGTTCTTAAGTCGGGATGACGAAAATTTCATGAATGCGGTTTTCCCGAGCCACCGACATCCATTTCAACTCGCCCAAGTCTTCGGAGTCGGCGTCGCGGGCGTCGGCCGCGACGCCCTCTTCTCGCTCCGGGACGGGCGGCTGCAGCCGCGACCCTACCATGTTATCGAAACTTTGCCTGACGATTTCTTGAACGCTGAACAACACACGGGAGCGGCACATGAAAAAATCCGAACAGCCTAACATCTCAGGCCAGATCGCCAATATAGCGAACCCCGATATCGATCTGGCAAAACGGGTTGCGTATCTCCGCGCCATGGTGACGAGGGAAACAGGGGAAACCTTGGCTAAATTCCTTGTAGATTTGTGCGAGCTTCGCGCGTTGGAAGAAAGTTCCGAAGAGGACGAAGCCAATTTTCGCGCCAAACGTTTAGAGCTGGAGAGCGGACCGGGACGTCCCGGCACCTTCCTGGGCGTGATCGAAAACGGTACAAAGAGCGCGTTTCCCGAAGCCCTGGTGCTCTTCGGCGATGGCATGGAACTCACTTCGCGGGTACCGAACCCGGACCTGCTCAAACAACTATCCATAGGGGACACGGTCATCGTCGATAGCCAGGCCAGGATCATCCGCTCGAAGGACGGCAACCGACCCTTTGTCGGTGAAGTATGTGTTTTGGAAAAGAAACTTGCCGCCGGTCAAATCCAAGTGCGATTCCACGATGACACCCAGCGCACCCTCCACGTCCACAGCGCCCTTCGGGAGAAGATCGAAAAAGGGGAAGTTACGCCGGGCGCCAGCCTTTTCGCAAATGCTCAAGTCGCCTATGGCCACATCCCGTCGGACAAAGAATTGTCGCATTTCCGCTTCCTGGACCAATCGCCGTTGCCGGACCTGACTCTGGAGGCCGACGTCGGCGATCCCAATCCGATCATCGCGGACGTATATCAGCATGTCAGCCAGGAAATGACTTCTCCCGAGATGCGGCGTAAATATGGGCTCCCGCGCTCATTTTTCGCCACGTTGCTGGGACCGGCGGGAACCGGGAAGTCCCATTCCATTCAGGCTGTCGAAACGCAGATATATGAACTCATGGGTAAGATACTTGGAATACCCGTGAAGGACCTTCCGCGGCGGAGTCTGACGCTGAACATCCCAAGTGTCATTTCCAAATGGCTCGGTTCTTCTGACCGCAATTTGGCCGCCTTTGCGAGACAGTGCTCAGATCTTGCCAGCCGTTCGTTCAAAGCACCGGACGGGAAGGACCACCTTCTGCCCGTCATCGTCAAGTGTGAGGAACTCGACGGCCTCGCCCGGAAGAGGTCGGATGGCGAGTTCGATGGGGGGGCAAGCGACCGTATCCTCACGACTTTCCTCCAGCTTTTCGATCCCGCGCGTCCTGAATTCAAGGATTCGATCATCATCTTTCTTTGCACTTCCAACCAAGGATCGAAAATCGATCCGGCCGCGTTGAGAAGAATGGGGATGAAGACCTATCACTTCACGCGGCTTACTCGCCGTAAATCGTTTGAGGCCGTGCTCGCCAAGCAGTTGACGAAAACGCCCATGGCCGGCGGTGGAGACCAGGCGGCGGCGCGTCGGGCCGCCGTCAGTGAAGTTTCCGCCTGGCTGTTTGCCGCGCGTGAGCAGGATCCGATCGTTGACCTTGCTTATGTGGGTTCCGCTGAGGCCGTGACCAAGCTCCGGAGAGACTTCCTTACCCCCGCCCTCCTCAATCGAGGCGTGATCTCCTCGGCGGCAGAGGGCTGCGCGCGCGAAGTCGAAGGCATCGGGGATGGCGTAACGGTTGCGGAGTTGAAAGCCAACATTGACATCCAGATCCGGACCATCGTTGAGCAAATGACGCCTGAGAATGTTCGCGACTTTTTGGATATTCCCGACGGCATTCGCGTGGCCACGGTGAAGCGGAAGCCAAAGCCTGTCATCCAACGATTTGAAGCCGTGCAGACCGGTCTTACGGGGAGAGGAGCGCCGGCATGACGCCCGAATTAAATAGTTCAATGGTTTCGGCGCTGGCGGCCAACGGTGTCACCGTGGACGAGCCCAACGCCAACGCGTGGGTGCTCAAGGCGGTTCCCGTAACTTGTTTCAACAAGCCCAAAACGAACCTCCTGCTCATTCGCGGTCCCGACGGAACATCCGCCGCGTTTGTGGACGAGGATCTTAAATACACCGGATCCGACCCGGCTATATCTTCCGCATTCACGCCCGATGTGCGCCGAGACTGGAGGCGACTCCTGGTGCTGCCGCCCCCTCCTGATCGAAACGCCCTGCTCCAGCGGGTCTTGCGTGACATCCTGCAATCACCCGTCATAACCGGGCTGCCGGAGTCCCGTCCAATCGGCGCGGATACGCCGCCGGCTACGGCGCCGGATGCAAGCCGCCTCGGGCCCAGCCTGCGCATGGCGGCCCGCATTCTCGATCCGGCTGGGATGCCAGCCCAAGCCGCGGCGCTCTACCCGGACACGATCGCCCGCGTTGTCGGCGCGTGGCGGGGCGCCGCCGGCAGGCGACTCCCCCTGCTCTGTGGCGCCCATCCGCGAAGACAGGCCGTCATTCTGGACGCCGCGGCGCGGCAGATCGCCGCCGAGAGCACGGCCACCGTGCTTGATATCTGCTGTCCCGTGCTCGCCGCCGGATGCGCTTCACCCGCGCAGCTTGACGCTTCGCTCAACCAGTTCCTCGTCGAAGCCAGGGAACCCGCGGGCGCCCTCTTCGTTCTCCGGGAATTGGATTGCCTGCTGTCGGCGTCGCATACGGCCGCGGCGCTCCTGGTTGACGCCGTCTGCACAAGGGGTGTGCAAATCATTGGCGGTGTAAGCAACAGCCGGATCCTCGGCCGGCTCGATGCCGCGCATCCGGACATTCGAGCGACACTCGACATCATCCGCGTCCGGCCGCCTTCGGAGCAGGAGGTCACCCGCGCCGTGGCCGGGCTCTTTGCGGCAGCCGGAGTTGCGGATTCCGGCGGGTTGACGCAGCGGGCTGTCCGCCGGACGTTGAGCCAAGACCATGCGGACCCCGCAAATGCTTTCGATTTGGCGTGCGCGCTCGTGTCGGAAGCCGCGCACAGGGAGCCTCGCGCGGTTTTCCCTGACGACGTGGCATCCGTCGCGGGACTCTGGCAGGAATTAACAGCGACAGAAAAGAACGAGAAAGGAGGAGGTTATGGAACTGATTCGGAGACGTGAACGGCAACAGACGGGCGGCGGAGCGGTTGTGTTTGGAGGCGAAGCGGCAGTCGAGGCAGTCGTTAACACGACAACCGCAACGATCATCTCGGGTCCGTATGCGGAAAATCTGCCGGTTGTTGGGCTCCGCGTGTCTCAGATACGCCAACGCCTGGCTTCGCGACTCGATATCGATCCGAGGAGCATCGCCGTGGTTGACGGCAACGACGCAGAAGACGACACCGTGATCAGAGCCGGCGAGACGCTCACGTTCGTGACAAGAGCGGGGGAGAAAGGAGCAGCCATGAAGCAGTTGTCTCTGCTGTTGGGCATGAAGCCGGGCACGCTGGTTCCGTACGACGAGGACGAGGTTCGTGTGCAGGGAAAGATGATTTCCGTGCAAACTCCGGAGGGAATCAGCGGCGAGATGCGTTTGTCGGACCTGCTGAAATCCGTCACGGAACGGAAAGACACCCTGCGGTCGGTCTGCTGGCCCGCCGGCGTCAGACACGTTTTTTCCGAGTGGCCAATGGCGGTCGTCGTGGTGGAACTGCCCGCAGCCGTGTGCCGGGCCAAGTGGATCAGCCGAGACTCGCCCGTACCCTACGGGCCAGAGTCAGCAGGTTGCAAGTATGACCTCCGAACCCTGAGTATGCCCTACATCCTTATGTTCGCGACATTCGCCTGGCATCCGGCCCCGACCGGAGACGGAGAAGCGGGCGGGCTGAGATTGACTCAGCGTTGTGAAGTGTTCTTTCGTCGCGAGCCCCTTCATTCGCTCGATGACGAACTGCTGTTGCCGGCGCTGCTGAACGCGAGCAAGTATCGCAGCAAAGACAACAGGTTCGATGTTCCGGCTAAAAACATTGTTTGGTTTTGTACTCAGCACGCCCCTCTGAAACCCTATGATCACCTGCCCATCAA
>JACQHI010000001.1 GCA_016199105.1 Lentisphaerota bacterium
ACGTCTCGGCGGTGTTGGCAATGTAACCGGAAATACTTTCGTTGGATATGGGAATGGGGAACGGCTTGAATTGATCCATCACCGTGCCGGACTCGCGAGACCGGCGCGCCAACGTGTCGTTCTGGCTGACGACGAATTTCAAGCGGTCGCCCTCCTTGATATACAGGCTGCCCGCGTCCGCATTCGACAAGCCGCGCGCTTCGACCACGATCAGATCGAGCAGCTTTTCAAGATTGTGCTCGCTGGTCAGCGCCACACCGACGCGGGTCAGTTTTTCTATCTGATCGCTTGTTTTCCCCATGGTGCAATCCTCGTGCGCCTCAGAGGCCCCGCAAACAGCCCTCAAGCAAAGTCACTGTTGACCTATCGTTATAAATCACATCGTCGCCGTCAACGTGGAAATGGGTGTGCGCCCCGTCCTTGCCGGTGAGGCTGCGGACGAACGTAAGCGTGCGCAGATCCCACAACTGGATGCCCTCGCGGGCGCCCGCGACGACGATGCCCGGCGACCGTGTGGGCGCCATCGCGCCGAGACCCGCGGGCAGAGCGCGCCACGCCGACTCGGCAGGCACCGCCAGTTTTCGGAGCGACACGTCGAAGAGGCGCGAGCCGCCCGCTCCGCCCGAGGCGAGGCACATCCAGCGCCCGCCGCCGATGGCGCAGACGACAGTGACAGTGTGAACGCCCTCGGGCAGGCTGGCCGATTGCACGACCTCGAGCGTCCCGGGATCGATCGTCAGCACGCGCACCGTCCGGGCCCTGGGCTTGGCGCTGCCGCAGTCGGCCTCGACTGTGGTGCCTGCAACCAGGCGCTTCGCGCGGGCGTCGTACGCAAGCGAGCGGATGGCCAGATTCGGCGAGGGATCCTGACGAGTGCGGGCCTCGCCGGTCCGGGTGTCGTAGCGCGTGAGCGTGCAGCCGAGGCGGCCATAGGGCGCATTGGACGCGTAAAATACGAACCGGCCGACGGGGATCATCGCCACGGGCCGCATCGCGTCTTTGGGCGTCGCCACGACGCGCGGATTTTCGGGAAACCGGGCGGAACGCGCGGGGTCGTATTCGACCAATTCGCTTCCGGTATATGCAGCCATGTAAACCCTGGTCCCGACCTTGCACAGCTTCATGATCTCGCCCACGCCCGGCGCCGCCCGGCCCAAGTCGTCGCCCCTGCCCGAGCGCAGATTGAGCGTCCAAAAGCGTTGCGTGATAAACGTCGTGCCCAGTACGCGGTCGCCGCCCACCCGGGTCATGCAATCAATGCTGCCCCGCGCATCGGCGTCGAGAACCCGGGACGACTGCAACTGGCCCGTGAGCAGGTCGTGCCGGGCGAATTGGCCGTACAGGCTGACCGACACCACCGCGCCGCTCCGGGTGAAGTTCACGTTCTGCAACGGGCAATCGGAAATCCTGCACACCTCGCGGACCTTGCCCGTCTTCAAATCCCACAGTCCGACCGTGGCGACGGCACGCTCCACGTTGGCGACGCCGAACGCGAAGCCTTTCCAGCGCCCCATCCAGGTCATCTCGCGTTCCGGCCTGGGACCTGCCTTCACGAAACGCCGGCGGCGCAACTCGAACCAACCCAGCGTCGGCACATAAACGCACCAGCCCTCAACGCCCGGAATCCGCTGGCGCAACAGAAAGTACGTCGTCGCGACGACGTTTTCCGAGTCCATCGTCGGCGTCAGCGTGTGTCCCTCAAAACGATCGGTCCGCGGATCCCAGTACAACAGCTCCTGCCCCGGCAGGTGCTGCACGCTGGCCCACGTGCCGTCGCCGACGCTGTGGCTGCACCGCATATACAGGCCCGGCGTCCGGGTGGGCCCGCTGAAGACCGCTTTACGCTTGCGAATGTCGAACGTGAAGGCGTGCGGGACGCCGCCGGTGTAGGCCATCGCCATCAGCTTTCCCGTGGGCCGATCGTGGATCATGCCGTTGAACACCAGGGCGCTGGGCGCGCCGGTATCGAACACTTCGAGTTTGCGCGAGCCGGGCGTGTAGCGCACCACGCGCGACAGATCGCCGCAAAGCCAGAGCGTGTCGGCGTCAACCGCCACGGCGCTGTAAAAGCCGAAGTGCGGCGGCTTGAAGCGGTGAATCTCGTGCCCGCCGTGCTCGTCAATGAGCACGGCCGTCGTGCCCTCGTTGGAGTTCCACGTTGAAGTCCAAAACCGCTCGGCGCCGGTTGTGGAGTCGGGAAACACCCGGATCAGCGGCGTGTTGATGAACGGATCGCGCGTGGCGGGAATGGGCGCTCGAATGACGCGATGTTTTACATGTACCATCGTTCAATCCTCTAGCAATTTCTTACCGGACCGGATTCGCGCCCGGCCAGCCCCATGGTGTCGCCCAGGCGAAGATAGTGCCGGACACAGTTCGGATATACCAGTTACCAGTCATCTGGTCGAAGATCGCCAGATCGCCGATGCCATCCCCGTCGTAATCGCCGGCCACGGCCACCGCGCCCGGCCACCCCCATTGGATTTCCCAGGCCAATATCGCACCGGCTATCGAACGCACATACCAGTACCCCGTATTACTGTCGAAGATGCCCAGATCGTCGAGCCCATCTCCGTCATAATCGCCGTTCACCGGCACCGCGCCCGGCCACCCCCATTGCACCGCCCAGGCAAGCGTCGTTCCCGACACCGTCCGGATAAACCAGGCGCCGGTGTTTTGATCGAATACCGCCAAATCCGAAAGCCGGTCTCCGTCGTAATCCCCCGAGACCGTTTCCGCGCCCGGCCAGCCCCATGGTGTCGCCCAGGCGAAGATAGTGCCGGACACAGTTCGGATATACCAGTTACCGGTCATCTGGTCGAAGATCGCCAGATCGCTCCGGCCGTCTCCGTCATAGTCGCCGCCCACCGGCGCCGCGCCCGGCCACCCCCATTGCATGGCCCAGGCAAGCGTCGCCCCCGCGACCGTCCGGATATACCAGTACCCCGTGTTGCCGTCGAAAACCGCCATGTCGAGCGTGCCATCGCCGTCATAGTCGCCGCCTACCGGCGCCGCGCCCGGCCACCCCCATTGCACCGCCCAGGCAATCGTCGCCCCCGAGACCGCCCGGATATACCAGAAGCCCGTGTTGCTGTCAAAGATCGCCAGATCGCTCCGGCCGTCTCCATCATAGTCCCCCTGCGGCGCCGCGGTCCCGACGTCGAAAGCCGGGCTGGTTGTCCAGCCGGAATCCGTGCAGTTGGTCCCCGTGAACATCAAACGAACGCGATAGGCGCCGGGAATTTCGGGCGGCGTCCAGTCGTAGCGGCTGGTGGTGGTGGGGGTGGTTGCCAGCGCGGTCCATTCGGAATTAGTCTCGCTCCTGTATTCGATGCGCGTCGCCGCCCGGGTTGGCGTTCCCGTCAGGCTCCACTGGATGGCGACGGGGTCGCCGGCGGCATAGTTTTCGCCGCCCGTCGGAGAGATCAACGTCGGATCGGGCAATTGCACAAACGTGTAAAAGGTCGCCGTCACGGTCGTGGCGCTCGCGCTGAAGTCCAAGAACCGCGCGCCGGACGCCGTTCCATCCCACCAGCGGGCGTTCGGGGAAGAACTGTCGGTGAACTGGTTGCCGTAGCCGGCGGCGGCGTTGCCGCTATGGTAGAGATCGTTCGAATCCCCGTAATTGACCCTGTTCTGGAAATGCCACTGGTTGTCCGCCTGGACCAGCGTGAGTTCATAATTGGCGTGGTTCGAGTTGGCAGCCAGACTCTGGTTGTTGTGGTCGCCAAGCTCATCCACATGCCAGACGGCGACTCCGGAGGCGGGAAGACAAAGATCACGTCCCTCCTGCAGGCGGTTTTCGACGATGAAATACTCCGTCGTCACACCCGGCTTCACAAACCGATAGAACCGGTTGAAATCCGGGCCGGCGGAGGCCAGGGCCACCGTCAGGCTGGAAAGACTGGTCAGTTCGGTCAGGGTGGCCCAGCCGGCCGCCCACTTCAGATAGGCATCGAACTGGACGGGGTTCGTGGCGCTCCCACCATACGACGACATCAGGCTGAACGCGCCCGCGCCGCCGTAGGAGTCCAGCTCGTAATCGTAAACATCCGGAAAATTGCACAGCATATGGCCGTTCTCATGGCAGAAAATCGAGAGCCCCAGGGAAGCGCCGATGTGGCTGATCTGGTAGCGAACGAGCTTTTTTCCGCCGGCCGACAATTCCTGCTGTTCATCCAACCAGTAACTATGGGGGTTCAGACCGGACAGCCAGACATCGCCATAGCCGCCGGCAAAAAACACGTTGAAAGCCACGACATTCGTGTTGGCGTCAACGGTCAGCGCCTCGAACGTCGGGAGGATTTCCGCCGTGTAATTCGGGAGGGCCTTCAAGACCGTCAGGGCATCGCGGATGAGATGTTGGCCGTTCGTGATGTAATTATTGGCCACGCTGACGTCAACGTAGTAACTCTTGGGATGGAGCGAATTGGGTATCCGGACATAGGCCGTGACCACGTTGGAATAGGTCAGCAAGCCGCCGGAGTTGTCCTGAAAGTATTTCTTGACCGAGCCGTTGTTGCCGAAACCCGTGTAGGCGTCGCCATTGCAGAAATCGACAATATCGGACTGCGGCACGGTGGCGGGATCGTCGTCGAAGTCGATGAGCAGGCAGAGTCCGACCCGGGTTCCCGTGGTCTCCGGGGAGGGCCGTGCCGGCAGTACCGCACCCTCTCTGCGCGCGTGTTCCTCGTCCCGTCGCGCGGCTTTCATCGCCTTCCATCGGCCGGGAATGTCCATGCCTTTTTCCCAGGCGACGCGTCTTTCCAACGCGCGCGCCTTGGCGGTCATCGGGTTGATGCGCAGGTGCGGAGTCAGCCCCAGGGCGGCCGGGCTTCCCTGGCCCACCCGCAACCCGGAATCCAGCAGCGCATTGCCGTCGGCGGACAGGCGGGCATACTGGTACGACTTTGCGGCATGGTCGAACACAACGGCGTACCCATCCAGCGTTTCAAAGACGGCGGAAAACTCGTCGCCCTCCCCCCACAATTCGATCGAGGCGCCATCCGGCTGCTTGAACCGAATGCGCTGGGCAAACGGCGCCGCTGTCGCGGTTGCCGCGACCAGGATCGCAACAACAAGAATTCGTACCGCCGCCGCCAGGGTCTTGTTCATCGTCCAAATCCTTGTGCAACGGTTGACCGGCTCGGAGTTGACGGTTCCTCACGTGCGTTTTGAAGGATGCCGCAAGACAGGCGCGAATGCAAGACCGGGAAAAACGGCGAACGATTTTTGATTTTCGGAAAAAGAGCCTTCCTGCCAGCGAGTTGCGCGATTCGCAACCTATTTTCTTTCCCCTTCCAGAGGTTTGACGCCGATGAGAGTGTTGCAGCAGGCCAATTCCGTGCGGGTGGCGTCGGCCAGGCACTTCACGAACGGTCGGCCCAGGTAATCGTGACCCGGTTTCAGCACGCGGATCATTTCCCGGGCGCATCGCATCGGATCTTTCACGTGCTCCAGGACCGCAAAGGAAAATACCGCGTCAAAACAGTCGTTCACGAAGGGCAGGCGTTCCGCCACACCCCGCACATCTGTGGTGGCATCGGCCGACACATCCAGGGTGACGACATTTTCGAAGCAGGCCTCGCGCCGCCCCGCGCCGCAATCCAAGATCAGGCCGCGGCGATGCGCATGGACGAAGTTCATGGCCAGGCCATCGTAGAGATTCGACGACACCAGGTCCGAGTCAACCACGCCGCACTCGTCCCTAAAATCATCGGCAAGAAAATCGTAGCAGGTTTCGCCGGCCGGGTAGGTGGCGCAGCAGCCTGGACAGGTCAACACCCCGTGATCGCGGCGCAACGCCCCGCACCGGCATCGCGGACATTGCAGCAGCGCGGCAATGCGCGCCAATTTCCGGGCCTTTTGACCCTGGCGATCAACCGCGCCCGAGCGCACGGGGACGACAATGCGATAATCGGCTCCGTTATTGCGGAAAGACAGAAAGATCGAATCGCGGCCTTTGACGAGATCGAAGGCGCCGGCTGCCTCGAAAGCCGTCGTGGGCAAGCCATAGGCGCCTTCGGCGTCCGGCAACCGCCGGGTCGTGAGCGGCAGATGGACCTTCAGGGCCGGATCCTCGAAAGCGAGACGTTCCACAGGATCGGATTCGACGGCGATCCACCCTTTCACGTAGAACACGGAGGGATCGGAAGGTTCGCGCGTCACATCGGGATCCGTGAGATGCCATATCGGATACATGATTACCCTCCCCGCCACCGTATCTTCCCGCGATGTTTACGGTTCAACCGCTTTTAGCCTTCCCTGTCAACTCTTTTAAGCGGCAAGGGGCCAGAAGCGCAGGGGAAAGTCAGCCGGCCGCCTTCGCCAAGAGGCTACGGCGGGCCAAGGGAATGGCCGACTTACCCATTCAATCCCTTCCATCACTGGCCTCTTACTTCAGCGAATCATTCCCCTTTTCAAGCGGAAGGGGTTCCACTATACTGATTGCTTTTTGGAGGAAGGCGAATGACGAAGAACGACTGCATTTTCTGCAAAATCGCGGAGGGGAAGCTCCCCGCCTCCAAGCTCTTTGAAGACGCTCACACGCTGGCCTTTCTGGACATCGGACCGATCGTCAAAGGGCACACGCTGGTGATTCCCAAGCGTCATTTCGATCCGCTGACGGCCACGCCCCCGGAGGTCCTGCAGCAGTTGATCGTCACGGTCCGGAGAGTGGCGGAGGCCATGACCCGCAGCCTGAACTGCGACGGAATCAACGTCATGCAGTCCAACGGACTTGCGGCCGGCCAGGTGGTGACGCATATTCATTTTCACGTCATTCCCCGGTACGCGACAGACGGCCACTCGTGGAACTGGAAGGCCAAGTCGTATGCCAACCCCGGCGAAATGCAAGCCATGGCGGCGACCTTGACGGCCGGTTTTGCCGCGCCGCCCAGAATTCAGAAAAGCTGGTTGCCGTGAACCTGGGAACGCTGCATTTATGGAAGAACAAAACGATTACACGGTTATCCGCGAAATCCTGAAGACGGATCCGCGGTATGCCTTCGAAGCCTATGTCTTCGTCCGGGAAGCGCTCGAATTCACCGTGAAGCAATTGAACAAACCGGCGGAAACCGAAACCCGCCATGTTTCAGGAGTCGAACTGCTCGAAGGCATCCGGCAATATGCCCTGCAGGAGTTCGGCGCCATGGCCCAAACCGTTTTTCACAACTGGGGTGTGCGGCGCTGCGAGGATTTCGGGGCCATCGTCTTCAACATGGTCAACCGGAACATCCTGCGAAAGCGGGCGGAGGATACCCTCGATGATTTCTCCGGCGGCTATGATTTCACCACCGCTTTTCGACGGCCGTTCGAACCCGACCCGCAACCGAAAACGTCCAACACCATCGCCCGGCAGACACAGGAATGATCTCCCGCAAGACCACGGCTGTCAGCGTCATGTTCTGGAGTCTGGCCTGCGCTCTCCCGCCCCTGCTGGGGGCGGCGCCTCCCCCTCCTGAGCCTGAGGCCGTCCTGCGGGAATCCAACAGCCGTCTTCGCCGTTTTGCGATGGAGAACGGCATGATCGGCCTCGTCAAGGAGGACCATTCCGCGCCCTTTGTCTCCGTCCAGATCTGGACCGCGCAAGGCGCCATTCATGAAGGCGATCTCGCGGGCAGCGGAATCACCCACGCCATCGAACACATGATTTTCAAGGGAACGCCGACCCTCCCACCCGGCGATATCACGCGACGCATCGATGACGCCGGCGGCGTCATCAACG
>JACQHI010000132.1 GCA_016199105.1 Lentisphaerota bacterium
CGGATAGCCGGCATCGGTCATATATTTCATGCCAAGGCCGTCCGCCTGCCACTCGTGCTTGCGGCTGTAGCGGGCCAGGTACAGACCGCTGCCGACCATGCCGCCAATGGCCACGAGCCCGGCATAGTCCTGATTATCCGTCACTTCCAACGCCGTGACAGCAACGGCCAGCAGCGCCTGGGCAACGATCCCCTTGGTCATGCTCTGCGCCGTGTGCCGGGAGTTGACGTGCCCCAGCTCGTGCCCCAGCACGGCGGCCAGTTCCGCCTCGCTTTGCATCGAGGCCAGCATGCCGCGCGTGACCGTCATGCTGCCGGCGGGAAACGTGTAGGCATTGACGTGCACTGCGTTGACGGCCCGGAAGGTATAGGGCATGGCCGGCCGGTGCGTCTTGACCGCCAGGCCCTGCCCCACCTGCGTCAGGTACGCGTTCAGCGCCGCATCCTGCGCCGCGCCGTAATCTTCGGAGAACTGGTGCGGCGCGTTTTCCAGATCGATGCGGCGTTCCTCGGCTTCGGAGACGAACATCAACTGGCTCTTACCGGTGACCGGATTGGTGGCGCAGCCGGAAAGCGCCGCCGCGGCGGCCGTGCCGGCCGTCATGTACAGGAAATCCCGACGCCCCATCACAGCGCCGCGAATGACATCGTCAGGATTTTTCATGGCCCTGGATAACGGGAGCGCGATCGAAACAACTTCTGGAGGGCGAGGCTGCGCCGAGCCGGGCGCCCCGACATCGCGGCTCGGCACAGCCTCGCCCTCCATGGCCTGAACCGCAATTGAAAACCCACCTTGAAAGCAACGCCAGTGGTTCCCGGAGTTCGCCGCGCCCAGCCTCAACGCGGATGGTCCCGGGTTACGTCCTCCACCAGACGGTCGGCGCCGGTGACGGCCATCCAGTATTCCTCCGAACACCGTTTCCGGATGAACACGACAGCCACGATCATGTAGGCCAGGCCGAGAACCACAAAGAGCGTCGCCCTCAATACCGGGTGGCTGACCAGACCCAGGAAGAGTCCCACATGGATCATCACGAAACCCGCCGCCGCGAGCAACAGGAGAGCCAGCAACAGGATGCCGGCCACGATCGCCCGATGCGCGCCTTGAACGCCATGCAGATACGCCGTGGCGGCCTTGATCTTCAGGAAGTCCAAGGAGGATTGGCGGTACTTGCGCGCCACCCCGATGGCCAAAGCCGTCAACAACCCTTTGACGAAACGGTTCATTCGGCTTTCAATCGCGGTTGCGGCCGAGAATGTAGCCGATCAGCAGGGCGCCCAGCGCCGCGCCGCCGATATACGGCCAGGGATGCTGGCGGACGTTCTCGTCCACTTCCTCGGCAATCTCCTTGGCCTTTTCCTGGCCGGCATCCTTCGCCCGGAGAGCGGCTTCCGTGGCGCGCTTCTTCAGGGTCAGAAAAGATTCGCTGACGTTCTGCTCGGCGTCCACCAGGACTTCCTTGAGGTTGCCGTACTTGCTCACGACCAGGTTTTTCAGCTCGTCTTTCTTGTCCTTGGCGGCCTCTTCCAACAGTTTCAGCGCTTCGGTGATCTTCTCGTTGCTCGACAGTGTGGTGCT
The DNA here is from genome assembly GCA_016199105.1 of Lentisphaerota bacterium. Taxonomy (GTDB): domain Bacteria; phylum Verrucomicrobiota; class Kiritimatiellia; order JAAZAB01; family JAAZAB01; genus JACQHI01. Next base: position 1,579 of record JACQHI010000132.1, read on the forward strand.
CATGGTTGCCTCCTTATTCTTCATGTTGATCTGCAAATTCTCAGGCCTGATGATTTATCGCATGTTGGCGCCCGGGAGTCAAGCCAGATGGAAGACTTCCTTCAATTCCACCATGCTCTTGTCGGCCGCCCCGCCCTTCAGCGTCTCGAAGAACGGCGCCATGACGGCCTGCCATTTCGCGTTGATCGGCTCCCGGTCCATCCCGGCGAGGGACTCGGCGAAGCTCTTCTCCACTTCGACGTAACCGACCAGGAGGCCGTCGTCACCGAGGAACAGGGAATAATTATGCCAGCCGGTCCGGCGCAGGGCGTCCTGCATTTCGGGCCAGACGGCTTCATGGTGTTTCTTGTATTCCGCCAGTTTGTCCTGCCGGACCTTCAGCACGAATCCCACGCGTTTCATACGGCCTTTTTCTCCATGCTCATATTCCGGCATCTTTGTTCTGTCCCGTTCCTGGTTTCGCCCGATTGCGGACCAACGCAATCCGCTTGTTCATGATCCGGTATCGAACCACACCGATCACGGCCGTGATCGCCCCGACCGGAACGCAGGCAAGCCCCACCATCCAGAACCAGCCTTGCGAGGAAAAGTGCATGATGGTTACGCCGGCAATCAGGAGGGCCACCCCGGAGCGCAAGTACGCCATGAGGGTTCTTTCGTTCGCCAGGAGCGTCCGATCGATCGCCAGTTCGTCCCGCAGGATAAGGTCAGTCCCTTCGAATCGCGAATAAGGCGTGTCATTCATGCCGGCAAGGCTCGGCCAATTCAGGGAGGAAAGCAAGAAAAATTAACGACTGGGGGTGGTGGCGCTGCGATTCTATCCGCCGGCGCGGGCTTGGCGGCTGCTGTCTTCGCGCTGCGCGCTACGCCGTGCCGCATCCGCCTTCGTCCCGGCCTTTGCAAAACCGACATTACGGCAGACCAGCCGTCGCCAAGGTTCTGGCCCGGCAAGCATGCGTGACCTCGGCCCCCATCAAAAGCCTATTGACAGTATCCCATGTAGTGTTATACCTATTGGCACAACAACGGAGGTTGTCATGAACCCTTTCCGATACGGACGCGTGGTCAGCGCCGAAGATTTCTGCCCAAGGCCCGACCTTGTGAGGCAAATGACCGGTTTCATCAAGTCAGGACAAAACGTCGTGCTCCAAGGTGAGCGCCGCATGGGCAAGACATCCCTCTTATACGAGACGGTGCGGCAATTGAAACGCTATCGCATGCTTTACATCGATCTGTTGGAGATCAAGACAGCGGACGACTTGTGTAAGCGAATGGTCAAAGCCTTGATTTCAATGGAGCAGCAAGCCGGTTTACTGGAGAGAATTCTAAAGTCGCTCTCTCAACTGAGACCGGTTGTGTCTGTCGATCCTTTGACCGGACAACCCTCCGTCTCCGTGGATGCGGGTATTCGCTTGAGGCCGGATTCGCTCGACGGCATCCTTGACCTAGTCCGCGAAAGCCACAAACGCACGCGCCTTGTTGTCGCATTCGACGAGTTCCAGGACATCCTCAATTTGGCGGACTCAAAGGAGACGCTGGCTGTCCTTCGGAGTAAGATTCAGTTCCACAAGAACATTCCGTATGTCTTTGCCGGGAGTGTTCGGAACTCGATGAGTGAGCTATTCACTGACCCGGAGAGCGCGTTTTTCAAGTCGGCCATTGCGGTCGACGTCGGCCCTTTAGACAGAGAGGAATTCGCCGGGTTTCTGGCCGGCAAGTTTACGCTTGGCAAGAGGGTTGCCGGCAAGGATGCATTGGCGAGGATTATCGAGCTTGCGGAGAACGTACCGGGCGATGCGCAGGAATTGTGCGAGGCTATTTGGGAAACGACGGCATACCGCGACACCATCCATGAAAGCAGCATCGGCCCCGCTCTTGAACTGATATACGCACGCGAATCGAAAGGCTATGAAGCCGCCCTGGTGCAATTGACAGGACAGCAGTTGAGGTGCCTCGTTGGCCTGGCCGGAATGGGAGGCAAAGCGCCACTATCCGCCGCGTTCATTCAGGGAGTGGGAATCACCGGGCCGGCGTCCATTAAAAAAGCGCTGAATCGGCTGATTCAACTTAAGGTGATTTTCCGACATCAGGGTGAATACAAGTTCGTGAATCCGTTCTTCAAGACATGGCTGCTGTGGAAGAACTACTGATAAAAGACGGCGTCATCGAAGAACGGACCATTCGGAAGACCAAGAAACTCGCCATACGCAAGTCTGACAAAGAACTCAAGCTGTCGCAGGTCACAGTTTGAAGGTGGCCTGCCATCCGTAGCTCAAGCGAAGCGCAGAGCGAAGGATGGCGGAGGGGGAGGGATTTGAACCCCCGGTGCCCGTGAGGGCACACATGATTTCGAGTCATGCGCTATCAGCCAGGCTCTGCCACCCCTCCGGATATGGATAGTCGAATCCAACGGCAAAATCACTCTAGCGATGCGCGGACATTCCTTCAATAAAAAACGTCAGAAGCGCCCTGGTTTCCAAGGCTTTTCACCTTGGCGGCTTTGCGCCAGATCGTGCGTCCTGCCCGCAAAGCCGCCGTTAGGGGTCCCACTGCATAAAAAGCTCCTTCTTCCCGACGCCCGGACCGCACAGGCCGAGCTGGCCGGCGCCGGTCACCCCCGCATGGGCGCCGTCCCGGTCGGGATCCGCATGACGTGAAAACCAGTCGAACAGCCGGTCGCGCATTTCCGTTTCCATCGTCCGCCATTCGGCGTTGCCGGCCAGGTTAGAGGTCTCCCCCGGATCGCGGCTCAGGTTGTACAGTTCGTTCGGACCGCCCGAAAAACGGTGCACATACTTCCACTCCCGGGTGCGCACCATGCGGACCGGCCCGTACTCGTCAAAAACCACCACGTGTTCATGGGCCGGGCCCGGCCGGCCGCGCAGCACCGGGGCGAAGCTCCGGCCCGGCAGACCCGGCGCTTCCCGTGTTTCCAAGCCGACAAAGTCCAGCAGGGTCGGCATGAAATCGTACTGACTCACCAGGTCCGAGTTGAGACGCCCCTGGGGAATGCAGCCCGGTTGGGAGACGATGAACGGGACCTTGACGGATTCCTCGAACATATTGAAGGGGAGCGTTCCGTTGCCCTTTCCATACACGCCATGATGCCCCATGTTCATGCCGTTGTCGCTGGTGAAGACGACCAACGTGTTCTCCCTCAGACCGTTGGTATCCAGCCAATCGAGCAGGCGCCCCACCTGGCCGTCCATGGCCGTCACGGCCGTGTAGGAACCGCTCAAGTAGGCGCGTCTCGTCTCCGGGTTGTCCACGGGAATGGTCCGCACCTTCACCCAGTCCGGCGGTTTCAACCCGTCGGGGACCGACTGAAACGGACAGTCCTTGTGATAACGATCATAAAGGTCCGTCGGATGGTGGTGGCGTTCCCACGGACCATGCGGGGCGGTGTAATGCACGCTCAGATAGAAGGGTCGCTCATCCGCCCGGCGCTCCGCCAGCCACTGGAGCGCGTTGTCGGTGATGGCCTCGGTGATGTAACGGGGTTCCTCGTAAACTTCGCCGTTCCGGATCATGGGCGCGTTGTAATAGGGCCCGCCTCCCGAGGTATGCACGGCCCAGAGCGAGAAGCCCTTCTGCGGGTGGTGGGAGTCGCCCAAATGCCATTTGCCGCTGATCCCGCACACATAGCCCGCGGCGGCCAGGACATCGGTGTAGCCGGGTTGATCCTTGAGATACTCGATCAGCGTGCCGTCCCCGGCGTGCTCGTAGGGGACGACGGTGTTGCCGGCCGCAAGCCAGTCGTGCACGCCGTGCCGCGAAGGAATCCGGCCGGTCAAGAGGGTGGCCCGCGCCGGCGAACACACCGGAGAGGCACAGAAGAAATTCTCGAAACGCAGTCCCCTTTCCGCCAGGCGGTCCAGGTTGGGCGTTTCGATTTCACGGTTGCCGGCGCAACCCAGCGCCCAGGGTCCCTGGTCATCCGACAGAATAAACAGAATGTTGGGTTTTTTCATCGGCTGGTTCATTTCTGGAGCCTCCGCATCGTTTTTCCACCAAAAGCGCTCTCGACAAGTTGCAAAACATCGTCCGTCAGTTCAGCTCCGGCGCCCGCCCGCCGCGCAACGCAATGGAATCGTCCGGCGTTCGGGGAGACGCCGAGAACGAAAGGCCGCTTTTCGGTCACCGCCAGCGGCCACAGCCTGCACGCCAGGGGTTTGACAAGGCTGGGAGAGATATCCAGGTCAATGGCGGCGGTATGGAGGGAGCAACGGATAAACCCCGCCCGCCGGTAGGCGAACACGCACAGCCCGGCCTCATCGGTATCCAACGCAAACAGGCCGTCCGGCGTCCGCTCGAAGACGTTGGCAAACGCGTCCCCTTCCCGGAGGCGGCGGGCATACTTGGCCGCAGCGGGCATCACACCGATCATCGCCTCCATTTCTTTGCGGGTGACGCAGACCTCAAAGGCGGCGCAGCAACAACGACGCACCCCCGTGCAGCCCGAACAGGTGTGTTGGAATCCCGCCAGGCTCCGCAAATCAGCCACGAGATTGGCATATTGTTTCATTCAAACAAGGCCATCAGGCTGTCGGCAAAAATCCGCATGCCCCGCGCATCCGGATGATTGATGGTGTTGTGCATCAGCGAGCTGTAGGGAATCCCCTGCCGCCAGAGCCGGCCATACCGCGACGCCGCATCCGCCAGCGCCACTCCATGCCGGTCCGCGAATTGGCGCAATCCCGCGACATACGGGCGCGGATCATCGTCTATCTCCCGTTCGCGCGTCAAGCCCATCCAGTCGGGGCGGACATAGTGCGGGGTCAGGATGATCCATTCCGCCCCAATCGCCTTGAAATCGGCCAGGAACCGGCCATACCGCGTTTCGACCTGCTCGGGATTCAAGGATGCGTCATTCACGAATTCAGAGACGATCAACTGCGGCTTCGCCGCCAGCACTTTTTCCCGGTAATGGTGAGGACTGCCCGCTGGTTCGCCCAGGTAGTCCCCGGTGGTGTGCCCACCCCAGGCTTCCGTGAGAAACTCGAGGTCGGCCTTGGGGAACCTTTTTTTCAATCGGGCCGCGAATTGCGCCTGCCAGCGCGATGTTTCGTGTGTCAGATACGAACCGTCCGTGACGCTGTCGCCCCAGGCCAACAACTTCAGACGCCGGCCATCCCGGAGCCTGAGCAGGGATTCCGGCAGCAGGCGCTCGGCGGCCGCCCGCTCGCCGGAGCGGGCGGGTTCCGGATAGTCGGTTTCCAGGATCGGAAAAAGGTGGTCGGCCGTGAGCCGGGCCAGTCGGCCTTTGACCCAGATATGGGCAAGATCGGTTTCCCAGGCACGGCAATGGGGAGCGTGCGGAAGGGCGATGTCGGACTTGCCTTTCCGCAGGGCCAGGCGGCCCTTCGCCGTCAGCACGATCGAATCGAGCCGCAGTTTCACGTAACGGTAGCGAACGCACACCGGCTGTTTTTCCGCAATCCGGCCGGCGGCCAGCCGGCCAAGAGTGCCCCATTCAAGGTCGGCCTCATAATCTTTCCCACGCTCGTAGGGCGGGACATCCATGCCGGAGACGTCCCGAACCTCGAGACTGGCCGGATCAAGGGCATAGCGGGCGGTGCATTCCTGTGCCCGGACTCCCCTCAACGCGACGCCTCTCTTCCACCCGCATGGAGTCGCCGAATCGAACAACGGGAGCTCCGCATGCCGTTCCGCCCGGACCGTGACGATATCCGGCGGCGGCACATCCAGGACTCCAACGATCTCCGGTCCCGGACCACCGCCAATCACGGCGGGCGGAACCGCGATCCTGACCTTCCAGTCTCCCTCTACGGTCAATGTTGTCATCGCTTCCCCTTCCAAGGCGGGCTGCGGCGCGTGGCTTGTAATTCGAGGACGAGCCGAATAGATGACGAGGACGACGACGAGCGGACCGATCCCCGTTCATTCGCTGCATGGGCCCGGTTTCCGGATCTCCGCGTCGTCCTCGTCCCTCGTCCTCGTTCCTCGATCAAGCGCTTCTCCGTGCTCGTTCTCAAACAACTTGTTTTTTATAGGAGTTTCTGGCCTTTAAGGCGCCAATGCCCCATTCGCTATCGGTCCCGGCTTCGACTGCTCCTCTCCGGACTTGGTGGTCATGACCACGTCCCTGAGTTGCTCCATGAAATAACGGTAATTCCCCCACGACACGTTCGACAAGACGAAATGGTCCGGGCCCGGAATGAAGCGCCCGAGCTCGATGTAACGCCGGGCCTTTTCCATTTCCCGGTCAATGGCTTCCTTGCCGTATATCATACATTCCTTGGCCAGGCCGCCGATCATGCCCAGCGACGGGTGCCGGCGCCGGACCCCGGCCGCATCGCAGCCGGCTCCGGCTTCAAACGGGTACATGGCCGTGACACCCGCCTCCATCATGAGGCCCGCCAGCTCGTCGATCAGGCCATCCGAATCGACCAGGAGTATCTCGATTCCGTGTTCCTTCGCGAAACGCGCCACCCGCCGATACTGGGGGAGCATGAATTCGCGGAATGTGGCGGGGGAAATGAGACAGCCGTTTTTGGACGCCATATCCTCCCAGAACTCGATGAGATCGAAATCCACCTCCGCCGCCATCCGCGTCCACATCGTCAGCATCAGGTCCGTGTAGGTTTCCATGATGTCGCGCACCAGTCCGGGATGATCGTAGAAGGCGTACAGGAGCTGCTCGTCCCCCATCAACTGGCGGGCAAACCCGTACACCCCGCCGTGGGTGAGTTGAAGCGGATAGTCCCGGTCCCGGTACGCCTTCACCAGGTTCGGCCAGTCGGCGGGAAAGCGCTCCGGATCGTCGGGGCGGAGATGCCGGTCCTTGATCCGCGGCCAGTCGGCGGGCGTTTTGACCGGCCATTCGATCGTCTGGTGGTGGAAGTCGGCGCCCTTTTGGAGGATCTCCACGGTTCCATCGGCAAATTGGCGTACGCTCCGCGAATCGTTCTCCTCCAGGATGTTGGGTTTTCCCCGCTGCGTCAGCCCGAAGTTCACCGGGGTAATGGCCCAACCCCGATAAACCCCCTCAAATTGGAGGATGCTGTCGATCGTCCGGGACAGGCCCGGCTCCTGGCGTTTCCACTCGGGAAGAACGGCATTGGTGCCGCCGAAAACCTTGATGAAGGGAACGCGGTCCACTGCTTTTCCCGTCAGGGTTCGAACGAATCGTTCCCGATGATTCATGGGCCTCATCCGCTAAAATTTGAATTTCACCGAAAACGACAGGCGTCTCTCGCCATCTATGGTATTGATCCCGAACTTGACGGTATCGTTGAAGAGGCTCCCCAGCAGGCTGCCCGTCAACGCGCCGAGCACGTCGGCGGTCATGTCGCTCTCGCTAAATTCGTTGTCCGCCTCGGTGCTGTCCGCAATCTCCTTGGCGAGACCGGGCAAGGACCCCAGCGCGGTGGCCGCCAGAATCCGGGTCGGCGCCTTCCATTCCGTCGTGTAATGCAGGGCGGTTTCGGCGCCCGCGCCGCAGAGCGCCGAGATGCCGAAGTGCTTCTCTTCGTCATCTAGGGCGAGCGCCGGACCCGCCGCCGAAACCATCAACAGCGCGCACAGCGCCGTCAAACGTACGTGATGTCGAACCGGTTGTGGTGCAGGCCTCCTTGATCCGCTCGCGATGGCACTTTTCATACGAGGCCCAGAACGATTCGCTGTGAACGGCGGTTTCGGCGAAACCGCCCTACCCAA
>JACQHI010000133.1 GCA_016199105.1 Lentisphaerota bacterium
CCCCTTCCAATACATCGTCACCCGGCACGCATTGTCCTTTATATCGACGGGAATTCGGAACGTCACGCTGTACTGCTTCCAGTCGCTGGTCCCCGCCGGGATTTCGAGCGGAGGCGATCCCCATGCCCATCCGGGGTTGGTGACAAGGATCCCACACGGGCTCTTCATTTGGAGGTTGCGCGTCTTGACCATCGCGGAAAGGATGTAGCCCCGCCCCCGGGTCACGGGGAAGAACTGATCCAGCGCGAAGCTGGTGAGCTTGCCGTCGAGCTTGAAATAGACACAGTTTTTGCCGTGGCAGCCATTTCCCGTGGCCACGGACACGACCTCCTTGTTGACCCAGACGGTCCACCCGATAGGCATGTTGTCCGGCCCGAGGGTCTCGAAACCGGGGTTGCGAGCGACCCGGTTGGGGTTGGCGACCCGGCTGGCGGCGGGAGATGCCGCCGGTTGCGTTTCGACGGCCATCCCCGACGTCTGCCCGCAGGAGACGGTGATTACCGGGACCACCGAGATCGGCTTGCCCGGCGAGTCTCCTTCATCTCCTTCACCAATCCATAAGCGCCATCGGCCGGGGCGCTCGGCCATGTTGATGCGCTGGAGATCGGCGGACAGCGGCCTGGAGTCCCCGGGATTGCACCGGCTGCTCCAGGTCCATTGTCCGGCCACAAAGGCATCGTCGGCAATATTCTTCATTAAGGCCCGCACGCGATGGATCCGCGCTACCGCGTTTCCGGCATCGGCCAGCGTGATTTCCAAGGGATCGCCCGGCTCGCTGACGTAGACCCCGGCCCCGCCCGAAAGCTTCCAATCGCCCATATCCCAACGCACTTCAAACGTGTCGCCGGGGCGGATCGCGACCTCTTGCGGGTTTCCCGTCCACGGCTCGCTGTTGACCTTACTGACGTAGAATTTGGCGTTCGGCGCTGTGATGGTCAATACCTGCGATGTCCGCGTGTGGCCATTGCGGCCATCCACAATCCGGACGGCATAGCGGCCAGGGGTAAGCTGCGCGGTATTCAGACCGCCCAAGTGGAGCGTGCCGCTATCCCACGTACCCTTGCCACCGGGGTCCGCGATCTGAAAGTCGATAGAGCCGCGCTCGAGGCTGCGGAATTCCAGGCGGTCGCTCGCGGCCAGCTTTTGATTCTCGTGTAAAGGCGTCCAACACACGTGGACCGGAAGTCCTCGCATTTGTCGCGTTGGCATCACTACCAGGACATGGGGATTCAGTTCCGTGTAGCCGGGGCCTGGCAGCACGGTGACGGCCGGGTAGTTGATCGCCCGAGGCAAACGAATGGCGACGGTCGCCTTTTCCCCCGGCCGCAGCATCGGGACCTCGGCGCGGCCCAGTTCTTGTTGATCCCCATCCATGGCCGCCAGAACCACATTCTTTGCGGTCATCCCGCCTATGTTGCGGACGGTCGGTCGCAGCGAATCGCCCTGGACCTCCCAGGGTCCGTCGAAGGTGACGACCGGTGCAATGAAATACTTGTAGCACAGTTCGTCCGTCTGGCGGGTGAGGGTATTCGGACCCCAAGGCTGATAACCGCCATAGAACGCCACGCCGGGCATTTCCGGGCCGCGCATCCGCAGGTATTGAACCTCTCTTTCGCGCTGCTCCAGGGTCGGGGCCTCGATGTGGGAATACTCGACGGTACCGTCCATCATGTTCAGGGCAAAAACCCATTTCTCAAGCAGCCCGTGTTTCCTCGCCGCGTCGATGTTTTCGCCCAAGAGACGGCGATAGTCGTGGTGGCATTGCCGCCAACCCACGTACATCTCGTCCAGCACAAGGTCGACGTCTTTGAACGCATCGGCGACGGTCGAGTCGCACTTGACGCACAGCCATGGCACGACCATGCGGTCGCCGCGCTGCCGGCCAACCCTCTTGATGGCTTCGCACGCCTCAGGCCAGAACTGGCCCCATTCGTCCATGGCGATGCCGTCTCGATATGTTCCTTTGACCCAGTCCAGCCACTGTTGCGTGAATTTCTCGGTGCCGACGTTGACGACCTCGCCGCATGGACCCAAGCAGGAATACAGGCCGAGTCTGCCCCTCGTCTTGGCCAGAAAATATTCAAAGCCGCCTCCGACAGTGGTATACAAATTAGTGTAGTGGAGGCGCTCATTATCGAGCGGATAGAAATTCGAAAAATAGAGGCGTCGGCTCACCACGGGGATGTTCGCGGATCGTTTGGCGTTCGGCACCCCTGCTCCGGAGGCCGTCACCTCGACGGCG
>JACQHI010000128.1 GCA_016199105.1 Lentisphaerota bacterium
CCTGATCGTCGGCAGCGAGGGGCTGTTCGGCGTGGTCACGGCCTGCACGTTACGGCTGGCGCCGCGTCCCGCGGCTTACCTGGATCTTTTCTTTTCGCTTCCCGCCGAGGAAAACGCGGTGGATTTTCTGGATTATCTGCGGGGTCATCTCGAAGGGGGGGGCGGCACGCTGTCGGCGCTGGAATATTTCGGAGTGAACTGCCGCCGCTTCATGGTCCATGAAAACCGCCTGTTCCGCGGAAATAACGAAGTCGGCGTCTATATCCAGGCGCCGCTGGCGGACCGTTCGACGGATGATGCCGCCGGCGAATGGTTCGAACGGTTGATGGCCTCGGACTGCGGCCTCGATGAGGATGCGGTGATGATTCTGGATAACGAGCGCGATCGCGCGATGTTCATGGAGGCACGTCATTCCATGCCGGCCCGCGCGGTCGAAGTGGTCCAGCACCACGGCACCTACACGATTATGACGGATACCGTCGTGCCGCCCGGCCGGTTCCGGGAATTCCTGGCCTTCACGCATCGCGCCATCCGGGCGGAGAAGCTCGATTACCTGTCCTTCGGCCACCTCGGGGATTGCCATCTGCATTTCACGATCCTTCCGGAAAAGACGCAGTTGAAGCGCGCCACGGAAATCTACGACGCGATTGTCGCGGAATCCGCGCGCCTGGGCGGCGTGTATTCCGGCGAGCACGGCACCGGGAAGCGCAAGCGCCGCGATTTCCTCCAGTGCTACGGGCCGGACGCCGTGGAGCAGGTCCGGCGTTGCAAGGCGGCGGTGGATCCGGACTTCCTGCTGAACCGCGGGAACGTCATCTCATGAACGTCCATCTCCAGTATGGACGGGAAGGGCTTGACGTTGAAATCCCCGGAAGCAACGTCACCGTGATCGAGCCGCGGTTTATCGAGGGGCTGGACGATGAGGCCGCCGCGTTTGAAGCGGCCGTGCGTGCTCCCATTCGATCGCCGCCGCTCCGGGAGACGATCGGGGCGGGTGACACGGTGGCGGTCCTGGTGCCCGACCGGACCCGTCCGTTCCCGTCGGACCGCGTTCTGCCGTGGCTGTTCCGGGAACTGTCCCACGTGCCGGCCGACCGTGTAACGATCGTCAACGGCACCGGTTCGCACCGGATCAACACGCCGGACGAGCTGGAGGCCATGCTGGGGCGCGACATACTTCGCCGTTACCGGGTGGTCAATCACAACGCCCACGATCCGGCCACGCTGGCGCCCGCGGGGAAACGGAAGGACGGCGCCGTGGTGATGATGAACCGGGAGTATGTGCGGGCGGACCGGCGCATCATCCTGGGATTCATCGAGCCGCATTTCATGGCCGGCTTTTCCGGGGGCTACAAGGCGGTGTTTCCAGGTGTGGCGGATATTGACTCCATTATGTTTTATCACGGGGCTTCGTTCATCGGGGATCCGCGCAGCACCTGGGGCGTGCTGGAGGGTAATCCCACGCAGGCGCTCGTGCGGGAATGCGGCGCCCTGCTGCCTGTGGATTTCTGCGTCAATGTCACGCTGAACCGGAAGCGTCGGATCACCCGCTTTTTCTGCGGCGATGTCATGGCCGCCCACCTGGAAGGCTGTGCTTTCGCCCGTCGCACGGCCATGGCGGCGTGTGCGCGCCGTTTTCCCGTGGTCGTCACCACCAACGGCGGATACCCGCTGGACCAGAATCTCTACCAGGGCGTCAAGGGTATGTCGGCCGCCGCGCAGGTGGTCGAACAGGGAGGCTTGATCGTTGCCGCCTGCGAATGCAGCGACGGGTTTCCCGCGCACGGCAATTTCGCGCCGCTCCTGTTCAAGCACAAGTCCCCCCAGGCGATCCTCGACACCATCCTTGCGCCCGGCTTTTCCCTCTACGACCAGTGGGAAGCCCAGTTGCTGGCCATGATCCTCCTGAAGGCCCGTGTCGCCCTTTACAGCCGGATGCCCGCGGACGACGTCCGGCGGGCGCACTTGGAGCCGGTGGACGATCTTCAGGGTTATATTGATCGGCTTTTCCAAGAACGGGGTTCGGACATGTCCGTGGCGGTCCTGCCCGAAGGGCCCATGGTCATTCCGTATGTGGAAAAGCAATGAGATGATACAAGAATGTAGAGCACCGTCCCTGGCGCAGGGGAGAGAAAGAAGATCGGCCAAGGATGGCCGACACTACACCCGGATGAGAGAATGATCGGCCGGTGACGGCCGAACTACATTTGGAAGGGCGAAGCTGGATTGCTCGTAGATGTAGGGTGCGCCGTCCCTGGCGCAGGGGGTAGGGAAGGAAATCGGCTGGTGACAGCCGACGCTACATCCGGAGGGGCGGACTGGATTGGGCGAGATGTAGAGTGCGCCGTCTCTGGCGCAAGGGAGGCGGAGAAAGATCGGCTGGTGACAGCCGACGCTACATCCGGAGGGGCGGACTGGATTGGGCGAGATGTAGAATGTGCCGTTACGGCGCAGGAGCGGGAAAGATCGGCCAGGAATGGCCGACGCTACATTCGGAGAGGAAAAATTCCAAGCCATGCAAATCAGCCTGAATTTCATGCCGGCCTTTTTTACGAAGCACGCGGGGCTTCGCTACGGCGAGTCTTATTATTTCGATCCGGAATACCGGGGTCGCGTGGAATGCGAAGAGGCCCGGTTCCTTCATGAGGCGCTGGGCCGGTACGGGGTGGGCGAGGCGCGCCCTCAGCCCAGCGGCAACCTGTTCATCCAGCCGGTGGACTTGGTCATGCGGACGCAGGGGGCGGAATGGAAAATGCCGCCGGACGCCACGCTGGAGAGCTGGGGCAAGCCCTGGGCGAATCTCGCCCCGGCGGAAATCGCCCGGCTTGACGCGACGGCCGCGGCGCGGCATTCCGTGATCGAGGCCATCCTGGAACAGTATCGGGCGATGCAAAAACTTTACGGCGACAAGGCCGATATTTTCGGCATGAAATCGGGAACGATGAACATTCACACGCCGTTTACGACGGCGCACCAGCTTTGCGGCGAGGCGCTGTTCGTTCTGCTGCTGACCGAGCCGGTGGAGGCGCGGCGCATCCTGGACAAGGTCTGGGAGATTTACCGGGCGATCTTTGACCGCCTGGGTCGCGCCACGGGGGCGACCTTCAATCGGATTCAACTGGGCGATTGCTCCGCGTCTCTGCTTTCCGAAGACGCGTATCGCGCTGTCGTCCTCCCGATGAATCGCGCCATCGCCTCGGAGTTCGGGCGCGTGGGCTATCATTCCTGCGGATCGTCCAGCCATCTGGTGGAGGCGTTCGCCACGCTCCCGCGCCTGGACGCCATCGAGTTGGGAGCGGGCACGGACCTGGCGAAGGGCGTCCGGCTGATGCCGAAAACGGCGATGCGTCCGCTGGTGGATCCGACCCTGATGCGGCAGGGCGATGCCGGGGCCGTGCGGAGCGCCGTGCTGAAAATCGTCGAGGCGACCCGACCGGCCCCTGAGACGCTGTTGTGCGCCTGGTCCTTCGATCGGGACACGCCCCTGTCCAATGTGGAAATGCTGTATAAAACCGTGTCTGAAAAAAGGTCTTGAACGCGAAGAGGGGGCATTGTATGTTCCCCCCCGTTGTGAATCCCATGTCGGTTTGCTCGGAGGAAATAGATGTCAGTAAAAATCAGAATGCGTAAAACGGGCGCGAACAACGATCCCTGCTTTCGAATTGTCGCGACGGACAGTCGTAAGCCGAGGGACGGAGCCTACTTGGAAAGTCTCGGCTGGTACGATCCCAAGAAAAAAGAATCCAATTTCTTTCTTCAACTGGATCGGATTGAAGTCTGGAAAAATCAAGGCGCTCAAATCAGCGACACCGTGAAAAGCCTGCTCAGGAAGGCGAAAAAAGGCAAAATGGCCTCGCCGGCACCTGCGGCGGTCGCGGCAAAGTAAGCCCGCGCTGCTCGGTCCGTCAGCCGACGGATCAGCCGACGGAGTGCGATGCGCGAGTCTTTTGCGAAAGGGCGCATGAAAGAGTTTGTGGCATACATCATACGGGCGCTCGTGGAGCATCCGGACCAGGTGGCGATCGCGGAAATCTACGGACGCCGCAACGTGATTCTTGAAGTGCGCTGCCATGCCGAGGATATGGGGCGAGTGATCGGGAAGAACGGCAAGACTATCGGCTCGATCCGCATGTTGGCGACCAATCTGGCCGCCAAGCAGGGGCGCAAAGCGGTGCTCGAAGTCGTCGAGTAAGCACGGCCATGGGGGAACCGCTTCAGGTTGACGTGGTCACGATTTTCCCTCCCATGCTGGGGGGATTCCTGGCCGAGAGCATGATGAAACGCGCCGCCGAAAAACAGGCGGTGCGTTTCCGTGTCGTCAATCTCCGGGACTTCACGTCGGACCGCCACCAGACGGTGGACGATCGCCCTTTCGGGGGCGGTCCCGGGATGGTGATGAAACCGGAACCCCTGGTCGCGGCGGTGGAGACGATCCGGACCCCGGCGGCGAGGGTTCTCCTGATGTCGCCGCAGGGGCGGGTGTTCAACCAGGCGGTCGCGAAGGAACTTTCCGGGGCGCGGCACCTGATTTTTGTTTGCGGACATTATGAAGGCGTGGACGAGCGCGTCAGCCGGTGTCTGGCGGCGGAAGAGCTTTCGATCGGCGATTATGTGCTGACCAACGGCACGCTGGCCGCGGCGGTTGTCATCGACGCCGTGGTTCGCTTGTTGCCCGGGGTGCTGGGGGCCGAGGGCGCCACGGAGACAGACTCGTTTTGCGGCGGAGCGCTGGAATATCCCCAGTACACGCGGCCGCGGGAGTTCCGGGGCCTGGCGGTGCCCGACGTTTTATTGTCGGGCGATCATGCGGAGATCGCGCGGTGGCGCGAGGAACAATCCGCGCGACGGACGGCGGAGCGCCGGCCGGACTTAAAGGAAGGGCTGAGGGATGAAACCTGAAGGCTGAACCGTGAACGAAAGTTAAGGAGTGAACCCATGGCTTCGAATGCGCTCGCGATCATTGACCAGGAAAATCGGCGGAAGGAGAAACTGGCCGATTTCCGGATTGGCGACACCGTCAAGATCTCCGTGAAAATCAAGGAGGGCGGCAAGGAACGTCTGCAGACCTATTCGGGCGTCGTGATTGCCCGCAAGGGAGCCGGCGCGTCGGAAACGTTTACCGTGCGGCGCATCTCCTTCGGCGAGGGCGTGGAACGCATGTTTCCGATCCATTCCCCGAGCATCGCCAAGATTGAGGTGGAATCGTCAAGTCAGGTGCGGCGGGCCAAGCTCTATTTCCTGCGCAAGCGCGCCGGCAAGACCGCCCGCCTGAAGTCGGAGCATGCCTAAGGCGGCGCAGCGAACACGCCGCCTCGATAACGAACGGATTTCACGGAGCGGAATCCAGGCGGGAGCCCATTGCTGAAGTTCGAACGCCAATTGTGGAATCGGGGCTGCCGGCGCGTGGCCGGCGTGGATGAGGCCGGCCGCGGACCCCTGGCCGGGCCGGTCGTCGCGGCGGCCGTGATTTTCGATCGGGCCTTTCTCGAGTCGGAGGAAAACGGGCTGTTCAAGGCGCTCACGGATTCCAAGCGATTGACGCTCGCCCAGCGCCTGCACTTTTTTCCCCTGCTGACGCAATCGCCCTTGGTGGAATTCGGAGTCGGCATCGCCGAAGCGTCCGAAATCGATGCCATCAATATTCTCCGCGCCACTCACAAGGCCATGGCCCGAGCCCTGGAGGGGTTGTCGCCGCCGCCCGAGCATATCATCGTGGACGGTCTGCCGGTGCCCGGTCTCAAGAGTCCGTCCACCGCCATCGTCAAGGGGGACGGGCTCAGTCTGTCCATCGCCGCGGCCAGCGTCATTGCCAAGGTCACCCGCGACGGACTGATGGAGGAACTGGACCGCCAATATCCGGCGTACGGTTTTGCCCGGCACAAGGGATACGGCACGGCCGTCCATATCCAGGCGCTCCTCAAGTTCGGACCCATTCCCCAGCATCGCCACTCCTTCCGTCCGGTCCGGGATATCGACGATATCCGGCAACGCATGGCGGTGGCGCCGGCAGAGAGGCGGTAGGAGGCATTCGCGCGTGTTCCGCCGAAGCATCCTGGCGAAGGCGAATGATCTTTACCGTAATCTTTACCATCATCTGCTTGGGCTTGGGAGAGACAAAGGCAAAGATTACGGTAAAGACAAAGGGGAGTGAGCCGCTCTTGGATTTGTGGGTACAGCCATGTTCGAAGCCATCCAGAGATTTTTTCGGCGATTCGGGAAGTCCGAACCCGGCGGCGATTCGGGACTCTGGGGCGAACGGATCGCGGAAGACGCCCTGAAAGCCAAGGGTTTCCGTATTCTCGGCCGGCGGGTGCGCGTGGGGCGCCGCGACGAGTTCGATCTGGTGGCCCGTGACGGCGATACGCTGGTGTTTGTGGAAGTCAAAACGCGCGAAAGCGAGCTTTTCGGAAGGCCCATGGAGTCGGTGAATGCCCACAAGCGGCATGTCCTCTCCCGCGCGGCCGTCCGCTATCTGAAGGCGATCAAAACGCGCCCGCCCAGTTTCCGGTTTGACGTCGTGGAAGTGATCGGGATTCCGGGCGAACCGCCCGAGGAAATCCGCCATATCGAGAACGCCTTCCCGCTCGATCGGCGATACCGGGTGCCGTAGTTAGGGGCGGCTCACTCCCCTTTGTCTTTACCGTAATCTTTGCCTTTGTCTCTCTATAGGATTACCGCGCGAGGTCGGCCACGACCTGTTCCAGGCCGTCCACCACGATGGCCATGCGGGTGAAGTCGAGTTTGTCGGGCGTGTCTTCCCATGAATGGTAATGCGGATATCGGAACGGCGCGGTGTCCGTGACCATGA
>JACQHI010000156.1 GCA_016199105.1 Lentisphaerota bacterium
GGCATCGGCCGCACGATCGCCACCTACACCGCCGTGGATGGCGTCACGGGAGAAAAAGGCCTTTATGGTTATTCCGCGTTCACCATTCAAGGCCTGGCGCAGTTTCTCCAGACCTTCGAGACTATCCGGCCGGGCCTGATCGCCACGCTCCTCCGGGAACATCCCCAGCTTCATCAAACCTGGCGTTTCCACATCGACACCTGGTGTCTGCAATCGTATTACCCGAGTTGTGGCGATTCCGGCTGGTTCGCCGGCCGCGCCGCACACTATGTCGGCGTGGTGTTCCGGCGTCCGGCGACTGCCGGCGGCTTTTCGCTGGATCCCAGCCTGTTCACCTTCCTCTGGAACCTGTATGAAGCGACCGGCGATGTCGCCTTCGTTCAGACCCTCTTCCATGCGAATGACGGCAAGCTCGAAAACCTGCCCTGGGATCTGAGGGAAGCCCGCCCGGAAACCTTTCAAGACGATGTCGCCGCCGTGATCGCCCGGGAAGGCACGGCGATTCGTCTCCCTTGCGTGAACAAGACCCAATGGCATCTGGCGATTCTCCGCTCGGGACAGGGCCGCCACGAACGGGCGCTCTGGCTGGACTACGACTCCGGAAACCGGCATGCCCATATGGACGGCATGAATCTCGGACTTTTCGCCCATGGTCTCGACCTGATGCCGGATTTCGGATATCCGCCCGTCCAATTCGGCGGCTGGAATTCTCCCCGCTCGCGCTGGTATATGATGACCGCCGCCCACAATTCCGTGACGGTGGACGGCCAAAACCAGAAGGGCACCCAATGGCAGCCGACGGCTGACAGCATTGCCGCGACCGTCACGCTGTGGACGGACGTTCCAGGCCTGCACGCCGTCCGCGCCTCCGGCGCCATCCTCTACGAGCAAACGCGGCAATACGAACGGACCGTGCTGCTGGTGGATGTGTCGGACGAGGATTTTTACGTTCTGGATATCTTCCGGGTCGTCGGCGGAACCGACCACGCCAAGTTCATCGGCAGTCATTTTGGAGCCCTGCACACGCAAGGGTTGAAACTGCAACCCGGCCTGGATTTCGGACATGAAACCCAGTTGCGGAATTTTTCCACCGACCCCCGGCCGGCGCCGGGCTGGTCGGCGGACTGGGCCGTCGAGGATCGTTACGGGTATCTGCCGGCCAAGTCCCGCCTTCATTTCCGCTATACGGATCTGACGTCCCAAGCCCAGGCTTCCGTGTGCGAGGCCTGGGTCATCGCCGGCCATTACAACGCCATGGCCGAAACCTGGGTTCCCCGCCTGATGATTCGCCGCACCGCCGACACCGCCCCGCTGGCCTCGACCTTTGTCGGCCTCATCGAAGCCCATGAAAACCAGCCGGTCATCAAAAAAGCGCGACGGGTTCCCCTGGTGTCCGCCAATGGCGAGCCGCTTTCCGACAACCATGTGGCAATCGAAATCCAACTCCGGAACGGGCAGACGGATCTCATCATGGCCCGGGACGTCGAGAATCCATTGGACCGGCCCGGCGGCTGCCGGGCGGATGAGCTTCTGCGGATTCCGTCCTGGGAAGCCCAGTCGGATGGCAGTCTCGTCTTTCTGCGCCGGGATGCCGAGGGCCGGCTCATCAAGGCGACGATCGGAGAGGGTAGGATTTTACGCCATGAAGCGACAGTGCTGGACACGGGAGGACAAAGGCGCGTCCTGAATTTCGATTTGCAAGACTGAACGCAGGCGGCAAGGGCCTGCCGCCCTCCAGCGATCACGATCATTCCCCTGAACGGAGCGACTCCTTCGCGCCATCGCCACAGCTTTTTGCGTCCATAAGAGGTCCCAGTTGGAACTGGGACCCACGTAGGTCCTGACTCCGATCAGGACCACTCTCGATTATTTCGACACCGCCGTGAGACCGGGTCCGCCCCACATCTCGCCCCAGAAGACAATTCCGCCGGACACCGTTCGGACATACCAGGTGCCCGTGGTCGGCTGATACACGGCAAGATCGTACGCTCCGTCGTGATTGAAGTCTCCGGACACCGCCGTCCACCCGGAACCGCCCCACGCGTCACCCCACACCAGAACAGCACCGGCAACGGTCCGGATATACCAGCGGCCCGTGGATTCCGAATAGACGGCCAGATCGTCCTTGCCGTCCCCATTATAATCGCCCGGCACGGCTTTCAGTCCGGCGCCGCCCCAACCCTCGTTCCACATCAGGAGGGTGTCCCAGAAGGTCGTGGCATACCATTGGCCGGACGCTTCCGCATAGACCGCCAAGTCGGCGAGCCCATCCCCGTTGAAATCACCGGCCACCGGCGTCAAGCCCGTCCCCCCGAAACGTTCCGCCCAGGCGATGTTCCAGCCGGACACGCTTTTGATATACCAGTCGCCGGTGGAATCGTGACACACCGCCAGATCGTGGGCGCCGTCGCCGTCATAATCGCCCGAGACCGGCGTCATTCCCCATCCCCCCCAGGCCATCGCCCAGGCGATCGTCTGGCCGTTGAGGCTCTTGATAAACCATTGCCCTGTCGGTTCATGATACAAGGCCAGATCCATGCAGCCATCGTCGTTATAATCGCCCGGCACGGGCGTGAACTCGGCGCCGCCGAAGGAATCGCCCCACACCATCAGGCCACCGCTCGTGGTGCGAATATACCACCGCCCGGAAGCGGCATCATACAACGCCATATCGGACAGTCCATTCCCGTCATAGTCGTTGAGTCGGGTCACGGCCGCGCGCGTCAGCGTAGGCGTCGTGATTTCCACTTCGCCGGAGTATGCCGAATAGCCGGCCAGGCTGTAGGCCCGGACCCGATACCCATAGAGGATATTGGCATAGACGGAGAAGTCGGCGTCACTGGTGACATTGGCGCCCACACGGCGCACTTCGAGCCAGGGACCGTTGCTGATCTTTCGTTCGATCAGGAACCCCAGTTCGTCGCTGGAATTATCCGTCCAGTTCAGCAGAATTGACGTGGCGGAAAGCGCACCCCCCCTCAGACTCGCGGGCGCCGGCAAACCGCTTCCGCCTCCACCCCCGCCCGAACCGAGGGTCGTTGAAACACTGGCTTCCGCCGAATAGGTCGAATAGCCTCCGGCGTTAAACGCCCGGACTCGATACGTGTAGGTGTTGTCCGCCTGGACGGTCGTGTCGGTATAGGCCACCACGTTTTCGGACACGCGCACCACTTCGAGGAAATCGCCTCCGGCCGTTTTTCGCTCGATGGCGAAGCCCGTTTCGTTATCGGCGCCGTCAGTCCAGGTCAACTGAACCTGCTGTGCCGCCGCCAGCGTCGCCCACAGCCCGCCCGGCGCCAGCGGGGCATTCGGAACGGTGGGCGCCGGCGTTTCGCCGCCGCCCGAACCCGACGAAACCACAAAGCCCCAAAACTCGACATCGTCTATATTCCACCCGCAATAGACGACGGAATAGTCGGTCAAGCCCATGCCCCAACGGACATAGACGGTCCGCTGCAAATCCGCAATGGAAGAGATGTTGAACCGTTTGCGCGCCCAGCCGGTATCGACGATCGAATTGACGCCATTGGCCCAGATTCGCGTCCAATCCTGGCCGTTAACGGACACATCGATATAGGCATGATCGAACCAGGAGCTCTCAACGCCCAGCCAGCGCGCGAACTGCAACGTGACATTGGTCACCCCGGAAAAATCCAGGGCCGGCGTGGTCAACCAGTAGGTTGTGGGCATGGCGTTGAAATAATCGCCATTGAGATTATAGCCATAGACGTTGACCCCGGTGATCCCATTGGTCGGATCGGTGAAAAACGGATTGAGACCCTGCCCCTTGGGATTCCCATGCTCCCACAAGCTTTCCGTGGACCAACCCGGATCGGTATCCATGTTGAACGCATAAATCTGGGCTCCCAGAGCCATGGCCGAGACCCCCACCGCATCCCAGGCCGCCTGAACGGAATTCGTCCAGGCGGTGTTGATATCCCTGGCCGCCGAAATCCAGGCGTCCCGCACTTCCACATAATCCGTGGAGGGCGTGCAATACACGGTGAGCGCCCGGTAGGCCACCCGCGCCGCGTTGGTCACACCGATCCCCGCGACGCTATACGCGATTCCATCGTTGTTGCCGGAACCGCCGTCCGATAGCAAATAAAAGAAAAAATTCTGCACACCGCTGTTCTGATGCACTTCCTCTGACTCGTCCCAAAAGAGGCCCTGATAGCGGGTGGGCTGGCGGCCCGTCACGCCAACGGTGCTCAGATTGCGGGGATTCCGCATGTCTCGCAACGCCCGCGTCGACAACCAGCAATCCTCGCCGAGCAGCCAGTCGGCGTTCCCGTCCACGCAACTTGGATACACAGCCCGGGCGTCGGGCTGGGCATAAAACTCGACACACGCGCCGAAAATGTCCGAAAACGATTCGTTCAACGCCCCGGATTCGCTGACGTAGATAAGGTCCGCCGTCGTTTCGGTCACGGCATGCGTAAATTCGTGCGCGCAGACATCCAGAACGGTCAGGGGATCGCTGTAATAGCCGTCGCCATCCCCGAAGAAAAACTCCTGCTCGTCGGTATCCCAGAAGGCGTTGACATATTCCGCCCCGTAATGCACGTTCGCCACGGCAAACGCGTTGTTGGTGTCATAGCTGGCGCGGCCATGCACGTTGCGGTAATAGGCCTCGGTCAAAGCGAAATTATTGGCCGCCGACATCTCCACGGTATCCGAGGCGGCCCAGTCGTTGGTGCCGCGATACGCGTAGGTGCCGGCGTCCGCGTAATCGTTGCTGGCCGCGTTGAAAATGGTCCAGGTGTAGTTGGTGTTGTGCAGATAGTAGAGACCCGTATTTTCGCGCCACCCGGTGACCGTGGCGGTGGCGCCGCCCTCACCATCGAGGATGGCCCCGGTAATCGTCACCTGCGAGCCGCCGGACGTTGGCGCCGCCACCGTTTTAATGTCGTTATAACGCAGTAAAATGCCGCCGGTTTCGGCGTCGATCCAATACCGCCAAAGTTTCGGGGTTCCCGTCCGGCCCACCGTCCGAATCGCCAATTCATAGGCCGGCCGCGGCTCCCCTTTCAAGGCAAACACAACGAGCTCCGGCGCGCGGACCGGGAGGGCGTCCGTCGCCGCCGACAAGGTGGCCGCATCCTCGCGAGCAATCTCCACCGCCTCCGCCGCATCAAGGGCCGGCGCCGACGGGACCGGGACGGGGATAAACCGGCCGTTGACTTCAGTCGCCTGCCCCTGCGCGTTGAAATGGACGATAAGATTCCCTCCCACGACACGCAGGCCGTTCGCCTTCTGCTGGATCCTCGCATGCCGCCAGCCGAGCGTATCTTCCTGAACACGAGTGACGGCGCATTCGGCCTCCACATCGCGAATGCCCAAGAGGCTGGACAGATTATCCAGGACCGCCAGGGCTTTCTGTTCCGGGGAGGCGTTGTTCCCGGCTCTCAATCCCTGGCCTCGCGAGAAGGCCTGCCGTTTCTCCAAATCCACACCTCGAATGGACGTCGGAATCCCCAGCTTGGGATGCCACCTGACGGAAACCCCGCTCTCCCCGGCCTTTTGGGCCAGCGTTTGTTGCTCGAGCGTCGGCAGGTTCACCATCTCGACCGGCGGTTTCGCCCCGCGCGCGGCCGGCGGAGGCCGAACCGGGGCCTCCGGTCCGAAGGCAATAGCCGGCGCGCACCCCGTTATCAAAACGACGGCGACAGCCCACCGTAACCGCCCGGGAATCCCCGGCTTTCCGATCGCGCCACTATGGAATGAGGCATTCATTGTGTTTGCAGGTTATCATAGCAGAGTTGCCATGAGAGTCAAGGCCGCGCGGGACATTTCTTTGTCTTTATTTCGGGGTCTTTGTGCCCCGTAGCTGCTGCACGCTCACCCCGAGTTTGGTCACGCCGAGTTTTTTCGCGGCATCCACGACCACCACCACATACTGGAAAGGCACATCCTGGTCCGCCATGATGACGAGCGGCTGGAGTTCCGGATCGAGGAGCTTGCTTTTCAGCGCGGATTCGAGCGCGTCCCGCCTGACGGCCTTGCCGTCAAGACTGATGACGCCGTTTTTCTCGACCTGCACCTCGATCATCTGGTCGCGGGGCGGAGACGGTTCGGTCGCCTTCGCGGGGGGCAGCTTGATCTTGATCTGGGACTGGGCCAGATACGGCGTCATGACCATGAAAATGATGAGGAGCACCAGGGCCACGTCGATGAGCGGAATCATGTTGATTTCCGCCATGACCCGGTATTTTCCGTTGCCCGGCTGAACTTGCATCGGACTACTCCGCTTCCCCGGTGAGTTTCTCGAGCAGGTCAAACGCCGCCACGTCAATGTCCTGCGCCAACCGTTGAATCTGGCGGACACAGTAGTTGTACCCGATGACCGCCGGAATCGCGACAAGCAGGCCGAAGGCGGTCGTGATCAAGGCCTCGGCAATGCCAACCGAAACCACTTCGGGCCCGCCGCCGGCATTAAGCGCGATATCTTGAAACGCCTTGATGATCCCCATGACCGTGCCGAAAAGTCCGATGAAAGGCGCCGTGCTGCCGATCGTACCGAGCACGGCCACATAACGTTCCAGCTCGTTGACCTGCGTTTGAAGGGCGTTCTGCGCGGCGCGTTCCCGCGCCTCGCGCCCGCCGGGTTGCGCCAGGATCCGCCGCGCGATCAAGGCCGCCGGTTTCGCGAACTGCCCGGCATAATCGTACGCCTGTTCCACGCCCTGCTCCGTCAGCATGCGGATCACATTGGCAAAAAAAGCCCGCGCATCCAGGCGCGCCCGCCGGAACGCCACCACCCGGTCCCAGATCACCGTGACGGAAATCACCGACATGATCAGCAGAATGCTCAGCACCGGCCAGCCGCTGAGAATCATGTCCCTGAAACCAAACCCGGTCATAGCCTGTCAATCCTCTCCAAGGCGGGCGCTGCCCGCTTTTTTAAACGCCGCCCCAAAGCATACCGCGACCCGCGGCAAAATCAATGCGAGATTGCGGCCCCACAGCAATTCTTGAATTTATGGCGCTTATCGGCACCTGAGTCAGCCAGCCGCCGTCGCTACGAAGCTATGGCGGGCCAAGGGAATGGCTGACATACTCCCAGTAAGATGGGCATTCCTGCCTGTCATCCGGATTGTTGGCGGCCAAAATGAGAATTGCCACAAACGCGCTCGGCGTCTTGACTTCGATCCTCTTGAGCGATACGCTGTTTCGCTATGACTTCAACACAAAAACCTTCGGCCTACGCCGCCTCCGGCGTGGATATCGACAAAAAAATGGCGGGCCTCGACGCCATCAAGAAAATGGTCCGCGCCACCGCCATCCCCGGCGTCTTGAGCGGCATTGGCCCCTTCGGCGGCATGTTCGCCTCGCCGGGCCGGGAAAAAATCCTGATGGCCACCACCGACGGCGTCGGCACGAAGTTGAAAGTCGCCGTCATGGCCGGCCGACACGACACCGTGGGCCAGGATCTCGTCAATCATTGCGTCAACGACATCCTCGTCCATGGCGCGGAGCCCCTCTTCTTTCTGGATTATTTCGGCACATCCCGACTGGACAACGCCGTCTTTCGACAGGTCGTGGCCGGCTTCTGCAAGGCCTGCCGCGAAAACGGCTGCGCCCTGCTTGGCGGCGAAACGGCGGAACTGCCGGCCCTGTATCCAGCCGGCGAATACGATCTGGTCGGCATGCTCGTGGGGATGGTGGACCGCCGGCGCGTCGTCACCGGCAAGGACATCCGCCGGGGCGACGTCATCATCGGCCTGCCCTCCACCGGCCTGCACACCAATGGCTATTCGCTCGCCCGCCGGATCCTCTTCGACCGGGCGAAGCTGAGCGTTCATGACCGGTTCCCCGGCGCCCGGCAAAGCGTGGCGGACGTCCTGCTGGCGGTGCATCGCAGTTATCTCAAACCGGTCAAGGCCCTGATGGCCGGCATCACCGTCCGCGGCATGGCGCACATCACCGGCGGCGGTTTTACGGACAATGTGCCGCGCATTCTGCCCAAGAACGTCACCGCCGTCTTCGACCGCTCCACATGGCCGGTTCCGCATGTCTTCCAGTATCTCCAGGACAAGGGCCGGGTGGA
>JACQHI010000139.1 GCA_016199105.1 Lentisphaerota bacterium
CTTCTCTGCGGTCTCATCGGGCGTGAAAGAGCTGAAAAAGATCATCGACGAAGCCCAGCGCCTCCATCGCCTGGGAAAGCCCACGGTCCTCTTCGTCGATGAGATCCATCATTTCAACAAGTCCCAGCAGGACATTCTGCTGCCGTATGTCGAGGCCGGCGATATCACGCTGATCGGCGCGACGACCCACAACCCCTTTTTCTTCATCAACAGTCCCCTGACGTCCCGGTCGCAGATTTTTCAACTCGAACCGTTGAACGAGGAGACCATTGTCGCCCTGTTGAGGCGCGCGGTGACCGACGAACGGGGGCTGGCCGCCGTTCGCGTGCGCGTGGACGAGGACGCCTTCCGCCACCTGGCGAAAGCCTGCGAGGGGGATGCCCGGCGGGCGCTCAATGCCCTCGAGATCGGCGTGCTCACCACGCCGCCCGACGCCCAGGGTGTCATTCAGGTGACCCGCGCGGTGACCGAGGATTCCATCCAGAAAAAAGCCGTCGTCTACGATCGTGACGAGGACGGCCATTACGACACCATCTCCGCCTTCATCAAAAGCGTTCGCGGCTCCGATCCGCAGGCGGCGGTGTATTGGATGGCGAAAATGCTCGCCGCGGGCGAGGATCCCCGGTTCATCGCGCGGCGGCTGATCATTCTGGCTTCCGAGGACATCGGCAACGCGGATCCGCGCGGACTTCTGATGGCCGCGGCGGCCAAGGACGCCGTGGAATTCGTCGGGATGCCCGAGGCCCGCATCATCCTTTCCCAGGCCACGACCTATCTGGCCACGGCGCCGAAAAGCAATGCCGCCATTCTGGCCATCGACAAGGCCATGGCTGACATCGAAAACGACCGTGTCCAGGCTGTGCCGAAACCGCTGCGCTCCTCCGGTTATGGGGGCGCCAAGGCGCTGGGACACACCGGCTACCGCTATGCCCACGACGGGGAACACCATTTCGTTGACCAGGCCTACATGCCCGAATCGCGGGTGTATTACGAGCCCACGGATCAGGGCTATGAGGCCACGATTCGACAGAGGATGGTCTTTTGGGGCAGTCTCAAAAACGCAGCCGGGAAGGAAAAGAGGGGGAGTTCGAATGCCGGAACGGCAACCGATGAGCGGGGATAAGGACCGATGGCGGCGGGACATTCGGGCGCAACGAAAAGCCCGGGATCCGAACTGGGTGCGACAGACCAGCGCCCTGATTCAGGCCGCGGTTCTGTCCTTGCCCGAATGGACCCGCGCCGGCGTGGTGTGCGGTTATCTGGCCTTGCCGGAGGAGGTCCAGACGGACCTTCTGATCCGGGCGGCGGTGGAGGCGGGAAAGCGGGTGTGCGTTCCCGTGGTGGATCCGCGAAGCGGGCGGTATCGACCGGCCTGGTTGGATCCGGACGCGCCCCTCCGCTATGGCCCGATGCGAGTGCCGGAACCGGCGGTGTTCGACGGTGTCGGTTCGACACGGGTGGACGTATGGATTGTGCCCGGCGTGGTGTTCGATCGGCGGGGGGGGCGCCTGGGCCATGGCCGGGGTCATTACGATCGGATGCTGGGCCCCGCGCTTGGAATCGGCGTGCGAATCGGCTTGGCTTTTGAATTTCAACTGGCGCCGTCCGTGCCCTGCGAGGAGCACGATGTGCGGATGGAACTGGTGATAACGGAGCGTGCGGTGTATCGCGCCGGCGCCCCGTGAAAATGCAAAATGCGAACGAAGCGGAGCCGGCAAGCCGTGCTCCATGAAACGAAAAACGACGGGAATCGGTCCCGAGGAGGTTGTCTATGTGGTCTGTGCCCTTGTGGTTGACCGGATTGTTGGCGCTGGCGGCGGCGGCGATCGGCTATGGCCTGCGCCTGGTCATGGCCCGCTACAGTTTGAAATCGGCGGAAGCCCGGCAACAGATCCTGCTGGAAAAGGCGCGGCTGGAGGCGGAGGCGATCCGGAAGGAGGCGGAAATCCAGGCCAAGTCCGGGGTTCTCAAGGCCCGCGAGGATGTGGAAAACGAGCTCAAGACCCGGCGCCAGGAGGTGGTCGCGATCGAGGAGCGGATGGCCCAGCGCGAGCAGACTCTCGACAAAAAAGTGGCCATGATCGACAAAAAGGTTCAGACCGTCGAACAGAAACTCGCCGAGGTGGCGGTCAAGGAAACGGAGTTGAATAAGCAGAAGGAGGACCTCGTCCGCCTGACCGAAGCCGAGAGGCAAAAGCTTCAAAATGTGGCCGGCATGACCCGTGAAGAGGCGCGGAACACCCTGCTCAGCCGCATCAGCGAGGAGGTGCGGGGCGAGACCGGCATGCTCATCCGGCGCTTGCAGGAGGAGGCGAAGGAGACCGCGGAGCGCGAATCGAAGAAAATCGTGGCGCTGGCCATTCAACGGTATGCGTTCGGCAATGTGAGCGAACTGATGACCAGCACCGTCGCCCTGGCCAGCGACGACTTGAAAGGGCGCATCATCGGGCGGGAAGGACGAAATATCCGGGCCCTGGAGGCGGCGACCGGGGTGGACATTCTCGTGGACGACACTCCGGAGGCGGTGGTGATTTCCTCGTTCGATCCCGTGCGCCGAGAAATTGCCCGACAGTCGCTGGAACGCCTGGTCATGGATGGCCGCATCCATCCGGCCCGCATCGAGGAGGTTGTGGCCAAGGTCAAGGAGGAAATGGTTGAGGTGATCCGGACGGCGGGAGAAGAGGCGGTGTATGCCATCGGCCTGCAGGGGGTGAATCCGGAATTGGTCCGCACGCTGGGGCGGCTGAAGTTCCGCACCAGCTATTCCCAGAACGTGCTCATGCATTCCATCGAGGTGGCGCAATTGATGAGCGTGATGGCCGGCGAACTCGGCCTCGATCCTCTAGTGGCCAAGCGGATCGGCCTGTTCCATGACATCGGCAAGGCGCTGGACAGCGAGGTGGAGGGCAATCATGCCATCATCGGGGCCGATTTCCTCAGGCGGAACGGGGAATCCCAGATACTGGTCAACGCCGTGGCGGCCCATCATACCGATGTGGAGCCCGAAAGCCTGTACGCCGTGCTCTCGGCGGCGGCCGACGCCATATCGGCGGCCCGGCCCGGCGCGCGGTTGGAGACAACCGGGATTTACGTGAAACGTCTGGAACAACTGGAGGCCATTGCCAACGGTTTTCCGGGCGTGGAAAAAAGCTATGCCATCCAGGCCGGCCGCGAAGTCCGCATCATCGTGGAGCCGGAAAAGGTGGATGACGCCCAGGCCATGCATCTCGCGCGGGATATCAGCAAGAAGATCGAACAGGATCTGCAGTATCCCGGGCAGATCAAGGTCGTGGTCATACGCGAGAAGCGGTGCATTGAGTATGCGCGATGAAGCCGTCAACCGCCGGACCGGCGGGATTGAGCCCCGGGTTTATCCGGTCTCGGAAGTCACCCGCCTGATCAGGTCGGTGCTGGAAGACGAAGTGGGCGAGGTCTGGGTGGAGGGGGAGCTCTCCAACCTGCGTCGCCCGTCGTCGGGGCACTGGTATTTCACCCTCAAGGATGAACAGGCCCAACTGTCCGCCGTGATGTTCCGCGGCCATCAACGGGGCGTCCGCTTCGAACCGCGTGACGGGCTCAAGGTCCGGGCGTTCGGCCAGATCAGCGTCTATGAAAAAAGCGGACAGGTTCAATTGGTCGTCCGGCTTCTCGAGGAAAGCGGAATCGGCGCCCTGCAGGCGGCCTTCGAAAAGCTGAAGCTGAAACTGCAAGGGGAGGGCCTGTTCGATCCGGCCCGAAAGAGGCCGATCCCGGCCTTTCCGCAGCACATCGGGATCGTCACCTCGCCCACCGGCGCGGCTCTCCGGGATATCCTGAATATCCTCTTTCGGCGCTACCCCAACCTGCATGTGGTGCTGGTTCCGGTCCGGGTGCAGGGCGATGGGGCCGCCGGGGAGATTGCCGAAGCTATTGAGCGGTTGAATCGGCATGGCGGCGTGGATGTCATGATCGTGGGGCGCGGCGGCGGAAGCCTGGAAGACCTGTGGTGTTTCAACGAGGAAATCGTGGCGCGCGCCATCGTCCGATCGGGGATTCCCGTGATTTCGGCGGTCGGCCATGAGATCGATTTTACGATCGTCGATTTCGTGGCGGATCTGCGCGCGCCGACGCCCTCGGCGGCGGCGGAGCTCGTCATCCGGCCGAAGGCGGAGTTCGAGCGAAGCCTGCGGGAACAGGCTCGTCGTTTGGAACGGTCGTTGCGACAGAATTGGCTGGGCATGAAAAACCGGTTTCTGGCGGTCGCGGGCAGTTACGTCTTTCGGGAACCGGCCCACGTGGTGCGCCGGTATCGGGACGGGCTGCAACAGAGGGGCCTGCGGATGCGGCACCGGGTGGAAAGCCGTCTTCGCGAGGTTCAGCAGGCCGTGGATGAAGGGGCTTTCCGGATGACGCGCCAGATCCGCGAAAGCCGGCAATTGTGCGTGCTGAAGGTGGGCCGGTTGGAGGCGCAGTTGCGGGTCATGAATCCGCTTGCGGTTTTACGGCGCGGGTATAGCATCACCTCGCATCCGGATGGGCGGGTGGTGAAGTCGGTCAGGGACGTGCAGCCGGGCCGTTTGATCCGGTCGCGCGTGGCGGACGGCATCTTGGAATCGGAAGTCAGGAGGCAGTGCGATGACGAAACAGGCGGAAAAAACGGCGAGCTTTGAGAAATCCGTGGAGCGGCTGGAAACCATTGTCCGGGAAATGGAAAGCGGGGCGATGAACCTCGACAAGCTGATGTCGCACTTCGAGGAGGGGATGGGCCTGGTCAAGGCCTGTTCCGACAAGCTCAACGAGGTGGAGCGGAAAATCGAGGTGTTGGTGAAAAAAGGCGATCAGCTCGTGACGGAACCCTTCGAGGCGGAAGACGAAGGCAACCCGGCAGGGAAGGACGTGACGGGATGAGCGGACTCCTGCAGAAGATCGATTCGCCGGCGGACCTCAAGGCGCTGACTCCCGATGCCTTGCCTGCCGTGGCCGAGGAAATCCGGAAGTTGATCATCGAAACGGTGAGTCGGAACGGCGGGCACTTGGCGGCCAACCTGGGCACCGTCGAGTTGACCCTGGCGCTGTTGCGGGTGTTCGAGCCGCCGGCGGACAAGCTCCTGTGGGACGTCAGTCATCAGACCTACGCTTACAAAATTCTGACCGGCCGGCGCGACGCATTTCATACCCTTCGCCAGACGGGGGGCATTTCCGGATTTCTCCTGCGGGAGGAAAGTCCCTACGACGCCTTTGGGGCCGGGCATGCGGGAACTGCCTTGTCCGCCGCGCTCGGGATGGCCGTCGCCCGTGACGCGCAAAACGGCGGTGAACACGTCGTCGCCGTCGTGGGCGACGGAGCCCTGGGATGCGGCGTTTCCCTCGAGGCGCTGAATCATATCGCCGGCGCGACGCGCCGTTTCATTGTGGTGTTGAACGATAATGAAATGTCCATTTCCGCGAATGTGGGGTCGGTGGCCCGCTATCTAAGCTCCCTGCTGGCCCAACCCCGCTACAATCGCTGGAAAACGGCGGTGGAGCGGTTCGCCCGGATGCGACTGGGCTTGGGCTGGCTGCGGAACGTCTATTTCCGCCTGGAAGAGGCCGTCAAAAGCCTCTTCCTGGACAGTGTGATTTTCGAGGAATTCGGTCTGCGCTACATCGGGCCGGTGGATGGCCACGATTTGAAAAAACTGATCGGCGCCCTGGAGATTGCCAGGAATTCCGACGAACCGATCCTGATCCATGTCGCCACCCGGAAAGGCCTGGGATATGGCCCGGCGGAGGAGGATCCCGAGGAATGGCACGGCACGGGCGCTTTTGAAAGCGCCACGGGTCGCGTGTTGTCTCCGGCCGTTCGTCTCCGCTATTCGGGGGTCTTCGGCGGCACGATGGAAAGGCTGGCGGAGAAGGAGAGTCGCCTGGTGGCCATCACCGCCGCCATGATGGCCGGCACGGGTCTGACGGGATTCGCGTCGAAATTCCCTTCGCGGTTTTACGATGTCGGCATTTCCGAGGAGCACGCCGTCGTGTTTGCCGCCGGCCTGGCCTGCCGGGGTTTCCTGCCCGTGGTGGCGATTTATTCCACGTTCTCCCAGCGTATCGTGGATTACGTGATTCATGATGTTTGTCTCCAAAAATTGCCCGTGATTTTTTGCCTGGATCGCGGCGGCATTGTGGGCGACGACGGCCCCACGCACCACGGCGTGTTCGATATCGCCCTGTTTCGCAGCGTGCCGAACCTGGTGTTCATGCAACCGAAAGACGAAGCCGAACTCGCCCGTATGTTGGATTCGGCCGTGCGCTGGAACCGGCCGGTGATGATCCGTTATCCGCGCGGCGCCGGACCGGGAACCCCGGTTCCCGATGTTTTGGAAGAGATTCCCTTCGGCAAGGCGGAAGTGGTCAGGACAGGCGCCGATGTCCAGTGTTGGGCGCTCGGGGATATGCAACGGCTGGCGGGCAAGGTGGCCGACCGCCTGGCGCAGCGGGGCGTGAACGCCGGGGTGGTCAATCCGCGATTCATTACGCCGCTGGACCGGGAGCTCCTGCTGGAGTCCAGCCGTTCGGCACGCATGATCGTGACGCTCGAAAATGCCGTCGTCTCGGGCGGGTTCGGCTCCGCGGTCGGCGACGCGCTGATGGAAAACGGCTATGGCGGACGCCTGCTCCGGTTCGGCTGGCCCGTTCAGTTCATTCCGCATGGCTCGGCCGATGCGTTGGCGGACCGTTTCGGGATGACCGAAACCGCCATTTCCGACGCCATCCTTCGAGCAATGTCCGCCGCCTCCCCTCCGCCCGGGTGATGTTTTATGACGGAACTGAAACCATTCAGCCGCTATGGGCGTCGCGCCTTGCGCGGGGAACGCCTGACGGATATCCCCATCATTGACCATCACGGCCATTTGGGGATCGAGCCGGGCGGTTTGTCGCTGGACGCGGAAGTGGCGGAGGTTATCGCCGTCATGGACGACAACGGCGTCTCCCGCACGGCCGTTTTCGGCTTTGGCCCGGACACCCGCGACGTCAACGACCTGATCTTGCGGGGCGTCGCGCAACATCCGGACCGTTTCATCGGGTATGCCACCCTCCTCATGGACTCGCCCGGCGACGTGATGAAGGAACTGGAGCGCTGCCGGGGGGCCGGCATGGTGGGGCTCAAACTGCACGTGGCTTTTGAAAAGGAGCCCTACGTCAGCAAGCGGTTCAAGCCGGTATGGGAGTTCTGCGCGCAGCATCGCTGGCCGGTGATCATCCACGGGATGGACGAGCGCCTGCCGCGCGAGAACCCCGACACCGTCTTCATCGCGGCGCACGGAATCGAGTCCGTGTTGAACGAGGCGTCGGTTCGAACCGTCAGGGAATGCCCCAACTATTATTGGTGCACCTCGGCCACCGTGATGGCCATGGGCGCTATCGAAAAAGCCGTGTCCCTGTTCGGCGCGGACCGCCTGATCTTCGGCTCGGACGTCCCCCTGAACAACCAGGCCACACGCCTCGGCTCGGTGCTGGCCGCCCGCATTTCCGACGACGCCATGAGGAAAATCCTGGGCGGGAACATCGCCCGGCTGCTGGGCCTCACGCTGCGGGATTCCTTCCCCATGTGAGATCATTGTTTCAGAAAAGCCATTGTTTTGGGAGGGTCACGCTCAGCGTGACCGTGTATGTAAGATGAATTTCTTCGACGTCAATTGTTGCCTGGGAACGCCGCCGGCGGAGACGCCGTATAACTTCCCGGACGCGGACGCGCTCTTGCGCGAGATGGATGACGTGGGCATCGAGCGCGCCATGGTCGCGCACGAGCTGGCGCGCGCGTTCCCGGTGCGCGGCAATCAGCGCTTGATGCGCGAACTCGCCGGCCATGCCGACCGGCTGTTGCCGTCCTGGATGCTCAACCCAAACTGCATGTTTGCGGCTGCGGAAGCGAAAGATACCCTGAAACAACTCGATGACAACGCCGTCCGCATGGTGCGCTTTCCGTCGATGCCGCCGTACGCGTGGGCGATGGCGGAACTGCTGGCGGGCCTGGAGGAGCGCCGGATCGCGCTGTATTTCGATCTGTCGCCGGGCCAGGGTTTAAATCACCAACCGGTACCGGAGCCCATTTGGCCGGCGCTCCACGAGCTGGCCGTCACCCGTCCTCGGCTCAGGATCGTGCTCTTTGCACGGAAACTCTCGCCCCACTATATGCACGTGCTGGGGTTGCTCCGGAGCTGCCCCAACGTGTGCCTCGACCTCTCGGCGATGCAGTACTGGCGCGCCACGGAACGGCTCTGCGGGAGCGTGGGTCCCGAGCGTCTGCTGTTCGGGAGTTACATGCCGATCTACCACGCCGCCCAGTTCATGATCCAGATTCTCTACGCCCGGATTCCCGACGAGGCGAAAGCGAAGATTGCGTTTGGGAACCTGGCGCGGCTGGTGGGGGTGACCGGCTGATAGTTCCCCGTGGCCGCCGCGATGACGCGGTGGCTTTTTTCCT
Source organism: Lentisphaerota bacterium (assembly GCA_016199105.1). Lineage (GTDB taxonomy): Bacteria > Verrucomicrobiota > Kiritimatiellia > JAAZAB01 > JAAZAB01 > JACQHI01. Next base: position 8,444 of record JACQHI010000139.1, read on the forward strand.
CCAGTCCTGGTCATGTCCATGATGCTCATGACCGTGCCATAGGTCCTGGCTGGAGCGGATGTTGGCTGTTCGGCGCGCGTTGCTGGTCTGTCGTTTTGGGGTGCCATGTGCTACATGCAGTGCTATTCTTTTGACCTTCGATGGATGCCATGCCATTGATGGGCATTGAGCAGTGTAACAAGGAGAATTCGGATGACGACCACGGTCAGAGAAGCGCGGTTGAACTTTTCCCGCCTGCTGGCCCGCGTCCAGCGGGGCGAGGAAATTATTATCCGCAACCGCCAAGCTCCCGTGGCCAAATTGGTCCCGTTTAAGATATCCGCCGCCCCGCCGTTTCCGGACTTGACGGCTTGGCGCGGCGCCATGCGAAAATTCATGCGCAACCGGGGGGACGATAGCTCCGCCTTTGTTCGCCGGATGCGGGAGGAGCGTGGCTGAATTTCATCCCGGTTGACAGAGGAGAACTAGGGGCAGACGAATAGCCTAATCGAATGGACAGTCGTTTGGGGGCGATGTACCACGCAGCCCAGTTCATGATTCAGATTCTCTACGCCCAGATTCCCGACGAGGCGAAGGCCAGGATTGCCTTCGGGAATCTGGCGCGGTTGGTGGGGGTGCCCGCTGAGGCGAATCACTCGCGCTCCCTGGCAGATTTTCGTGGCCGCCGCGGTGACGCGGTGGAGCAGAGATGGGAGGTTCTGCTTGTGGCGAAGGATCGGCGTGAAAGAGAAAACGGACTTCATGTTTCAGCTTGAGCCGCAAGAAGTTACAGACTTGAAATCACAAATTGTGATTTCAAGTTGGGGCGGCTCGCGGGCTTTACCCTACGCTTTCACGGAGCAAGGAGTTGCGATGCTCTCCAGTGTCCTGAATAGCCGGCAAGCCATTGAAGTCAACATCGCCATCATGCGTGCGTTCGTGCGGCTTCGCGCATTCCTCTCCTCACAGGCCAAACTGGACAAACGCTTGCGGCATATCGAGCAGGAGGTTGCTTCCCACGGCAAAGCCATCGGCACGCTGTTTGACGCCATGCAACAACTGACCAACGAGCGCCCACCGGCCATCGGCTTCCAGTATCTTGACGGAGGGGAAAACGATTCCGCCGGGAGCAAGGTCGTCCGGGAACGAGGTGCGCGATATCGGACCGCGCGCAAAGCCAAGAGGTCGCTCAAGCCATGATTTTCCAGATTCAGAGATGGAAGGACTTGTGGCAGTGGCTTCCGTCCGAGGGCGACGCCGGGCTTTCTGCCATGGCTGACACCGTTCTGCTCGGAGATTTTCTCTCGCGCATCCAGACACCAATCGACAGAAAGCAAATCCCTCTCGAAGAGCTTAATATAATTGCTAAGATCACGTTCGGCGGTGAACTTCATATCAGACCGCTCAAAAAGAGGTTTGGGTACAAAGGCCCGCTTTCCCTCGCCGATTCTGGCGATTTGATCATATCGAAGATCCGGGTCGCACAGGGGTCTCTGTGCATCGTTCCTCCGGATATCGATCATGTGGCAGTGAGCAACGAGTATCCTGTCTACCGGCCCGATTCATCGCAAGTGGATCCCACTTTCCTCAGTCTCCTGCTTCGGTCAGATCAGTTCCAGTGCGCCTTGCGTTCTCTCCGTTCGGGCAATACCACAAAGGCACGCCTCAGACCTGTTGATTTCGAGGCACTGCCCATGCCTCTTCCCCAACTCACGGCCCAGCGCCGCCTGGTCGCCGCCTACCGGAAAGCCATGGACAAAGCCGCGCAACTCGACGCGCAGGCCCAGCAGATCGAACGCGACGCGCAACGGGAATTCGAGGCCGCGCTCGGACTGACGCCGCCCCCCAACCTTCCAAAACGCCCCTTCCAAGTCGCCCGATTCCGCGATATCGAACGGTGGAGCCACGAGGGGATTCTGCAGACGGCGCTACTCGGGGACGCCCCACCCGAATCCAAGTTCGAAATCGTCCAACTCGGCGACATCGGAACCGTATCCTACGGCCTCCAGAAGTGTCCGGGTAACCGACCGGGCAAGCACGCCCGGCCTTATCTCCGCGTTGCCAATGTCCAGCGTGGTTATCTTGACTTGCGCGAGATCAAGACGATCAATGTGCCGGACGAACAGATGGGTGTGTATCGTCTCGAAGATAGCGACATTCTATTTGTGGAGGGGAATGGGAGTCGCAAAGAGTTGGGGCGTGTTGCAGTTTGGGATGGCAGTATCCCTGATTGCGTTCATCAGAATCACATTATCAAGGCGCGCCTTGACCGCGCCAAGGCCGATCCGCAGTTCATAGCGGAATGGTTCAACACTGACACGGGCCGTATGCATTTCTTCCGCAATGCGAAAACGACGTCAGGACTCGGAACGATCAACTCCACCGAGGTCCGAACGGCGCCCGTCCCACTGCCAGACAACACGGCTACGCAGACCGCAATAGTAAGGGATCTGCAAAAAGGGCGGGATCGTTCCGCTGCAACCCGCAAGCAGGCCGCGGCTTTTCGCGCCATCGCCTGGCGCGACTTCATCACAGCGGTGTTCGTATAGGCCATCCGCCTCGCGCCAAAAAACTTGCGAAAATAGTTCTTGCCATGGCGTGTAGTATATAGTACACAGTACACATGAAAACGACTTTTGGCTGTTTCGTGCGGGAACGCAGGGAGACGCTTCTGCGTGAAAATGCGGACTATTCCCTCAGAAAGGTGGCGGGACGCATCCAGGTGGAACCCTCCTACGTAAGCAAGATCGAACGGGACCAGGTGGCGCCGCCTTCGGAAGAGACGATTATCCGCCTGGCGAAGGACCTGAAGGAGGATTCGGATGTCCTGCTGGCGCTCGCGGGGAAGGTGTCCTCCGATTTGCGAGGCGCGATTCTCAAACGCCCCCGGTTGTTCGCCGAGCTTATCCGCCAGATGAAGAATGCCCCGGATCGCGCGGTCTTGCGCATGGTGCGCGAGGTGCGGGACGGGAAATGGTGATTGGAGCTTGTCATGATTGAACTCCGCGATGATGCGTTGGTGTTCCGGTTTCCGGAAGTCTGCGAGAGCGCATCGCTTTCCATCGATTTCCAACAAACGCTGCGGATCCCGGATGATAGAAAAGAATATCCGCTGCCGGCAGGCCTGGGCCGTTTCCCGCTCCGGCATGTGGATGACTTTGCGGGGCGCGTGAGCCCCGGCTGGGTCGAGCAGGGGGGCGTCATGCTTCCCATGTACCAGTCGGAAGCCATGTGGCTCAACTTCCGTGCCGGCTTTGCGGCAGAATATGACGCGGCTTATTTTTTTGCCGTCAAGGTCGCCGCCGGCAAGATCAATGCCGTCACCGGACAGCCCTGGCGCGACCGACTTAATCAAAATCCGCAGGACTACCTGGTTGTCCCGAAGCAGCCTTGGCTGGACGGATTCTGTGTGGCCGAAGGGATGATCCGTCAGTTCGTGGCGATGCCGTTGGGGGAGGGGTACACCGCCGAGGAGCAACTGGCCGGGAAGGCGGAGTGGGGCGGCATCCAGATCATGGTCGTCCCGATGAAACGCGAGGTGTTCGAGGCTCGCGCCCGGAAACGAGCCGAATGGGCAAGATCCAGGTGTGTTGTGCGTGAATCAAGCCCCGCATATGAGATGGGCTTGGCGCCCGGCGGGCGGATGCGCCAGAAAATCTATAAGGATCGTAACAGTCTGGCCGATTGGGACCTGGAGCATGGCAGCCGGTGCTTTGTGCATATTGTTAACTCGCTGGTCTGGCGCAAAATAACGGGTCAGCCGCCGCCCTCAAAGCCGCCGACGGCGGCGGAATACGCGCGCGCCGGGATCCCCTGGTATGAGTGGTATGACGATGACCAGCCGGCCCTGCCCGGAATGGACGCGCTGGCCGGCCTGAAAAGCGTGGCGACGCTGAAAGTGGAAAAAGGGGATGAGGCGCTTCCCGAGAATGAATCCATCCCCGTGGATCGGGTGATCAAGCTGACGCCGCAGACACCGTCCAGGGAGCCTTCAAAATACAAGATGTAAAGAACGGTATCCCCAAAATGCAAATGCAGTTTTGGGAAACTGAAGCCATCTGCCGCAAGGAAATTGAAAGAGCCGTGCTCGGCATCCGGACGCGGAAAGAATACAAACGCAGACCGTGAAGACGAAAAGACATAACAGTCGGGCAAAGCCGCGGAGCCGTCCGCGGGGGATTACCCGGAACCGCGCCGCCGCGATCGCGCGGGCCAGGCTGGCCGGCGCGTTGATCGATTGTGAAGTTTCCGAGGAATTGCCGGCGGGCTATTCCGCATACGAACTCCGTCCACTGCCGAAAAACTGCTGGGTTGTGTCTTGCGGGCCGAGACATACAAACACGGTCGGGGGTTCCCGGACGTTGTTGTATATTTCCAGGCGATCCGGACGGGTGTTGTGTACCACGAGTATCCATGGCGAATAAGGCCCTGCAGCAGAGCGGAGGGATAAGGGCAGAAGAAAGGGCTGAGGGATGAGACCTGAAACCTGAGGGATGGAGAAGGCTCAAGGGACGAGTGCTAAGGGATTAGGTTCGTACAATCCAAAATCGATGGGGCGCTTATGGGCGACATCTTTAACAAGGCCGCGCGGCGGGCCGGGCAACACGCCGGTCGCCTCTGGCTCAAAACGATTCTCCTGGCTGCCCCACTGCTTGGGCTCTGGCTGCTGGCGCCGGGATGCGCAAGCCCACCGACCCAGACAGTGCTGGATATGAAGTCGGTGAAATATAAAGTGCAACGCGGGTTGCCGGTGACGCAGTATGAAAAATGGGAATATGACGAATGGATTTGGGAACATGATGTGGAGGAAGGAAAGCGAAATATGGGGATGACCTCCTGGCCGGCGGATAGTCAATCTCGGCCCGTTGCGACCGCGCCAGTCCCGACAATGACACGGCAGCAACAACTAAAAGCCTGGAAACGCTGGTGCGAGCAACATCGGTCCGGCTATATGGCCGAAAAACAGGGGGAAGACTCGTGGACGGCGGCGGAAGTGGAGGTCTATGAGAAACGGCTGGATGATGAGCTTCGGACCTATGATCCTCCCATCCTGATAGAGGAAGACCCGAATCCGCCTGCCGGTGTGCTTGTGCCTGATCCTGAACCTGTGGGGCTTGTCCTTGATCCTCCTATTGCCGCGACCAACTTGACGCAGGCTTTGAAAGCAGTCGTAGAGGTGGACGTTTTCAAGAATGGCCAAACAATTTCGAGCGGAAGCGGGTTTTGGATCGTTAGTCCAAAACTCCGACCGCCGCCTTATCTTATAGTGACAGCCAAACACATCATAATTTCTGCTTCGGCAAACCTGGGACCAGTGCAGTTTGATAATTTGATTTCCACAAAGGATTCTTGGGGGAGGTCTCTCCAACTCAATGGGATGTACTCTCCGTTTCTGTCATTTTGTACGGGCTCCGATGAAACCCTGGAGAAGGCAGACGCAGTGATATTTGTGCCTCCTGAGGAAACGAAGCCGGCCTTTTTCCTCCGCATGAATTTAACGGACAAGCACCAGGTGGGCGAGGATGTTTGGGTGTTGGCCAAGCCTCTTCTGCTCCCAGCGTGCGTGACTAAGGGGATAATTTCGGCCGTGGAAATCATGCCGCATCCGCGGATTCAAATCACAGCGCCGGTCAGTCACGGCTCATCAGGTGGCGCGGTGGTGGACTCGAAACTGAATGTGATCGGGGTGGTCAGCAGTTTTGCGACGGATGGTCAAAACGTGAACTTTGCGGATCTTCTCATTCCGTCGAGCTGTTTCGATCCTTGATAATCCCGGTTGCTGTTATCCCACCACTTCGACCCCGTATTCCTTGAACCGCTGGTCGGCGGTCACGACCGGCAGGCGCAGACGCAAGGCTGCCGCAATGATTAGCCGGTCGCATGGATCGCCGTGAATCGGAGGAAGTTGTGTGGCCGCCACACACGTCTCCAAATCCAAAGGCAAGGAAGTCAACACGTGATGATCCAATACCGCTTGCAGCCATTCCAACGGCGCCGTCGGCAAACGCAACTTGCCGCTGCGGTGTTTGAGGCCGATTTCGAACCCCGTGATCGCCGAAACATACACCACCGGTGCGGCTTCAATCCGGGCACGCGACTCAGTGTTCAACATCGCGGCCCCCTCCACCAACCACAACAGAGCACAGGTGTCCAGGATCATCATGCATCCTCCATCGGCCATTCGGCGGCGGTCAGCGGTTCGATCGGATCGTAATGGATCTTAATCCGGCTCATCACCGGATGCCGCGTGACCCGCTGCCGTTTCCGATGGGGGGTCAGCTCGGCCACCGGTGCGCCGTGACGGCAGATCAGATAGGTTTCCCCCTTCGTTTCTATTTCCGCCAAGACCGACGAAAGATGTGTTTTGGCATCGTGTATGTTAATTGTTTTCATTTCTTTCTCCTTAGTCCGATAAACTAAACCAACAGGACTTAGAGTGCAAGCGCAGACTTCCCGTTTGCGGGGCGCTTCACTCGTGATCGTGTCCATCGTGATCGTGACTATCGTGGTCGTGTCCGTGATGCGCGTGGCCGTGCCAGAGATCCTGGGCGATCAGGTCGCCGCTGCATCCTTCGCAGTCCACCTGGATGGTACTGTGCGAGATGCAGAAACGCTGCGACAGCATTTTCTGTAAACCCACCACGATCGGGTTCCACCGGTCGCGATCGGTATCCTGCAATTCCACATGGCAGGAGAGGGCGACAATGTGGCTGCAGACGGTCCAGATGTGGAGGTCGTGCACGTCCTTGACCCCGGGATGCGCGCGGATGGCCTCGGCGACAGTGTCGGCCTTGAGGTGCCGGGGCGTGCCTTCCAGCAGGACATGAACGGCTTCCCGCAAGACGCGGAAGGCGCCGACCAGAATGAGGACGGTGATCAGGACGCCCAGCAGGGCATCGATCGGCAGCCAGCCGGTCAGCAGGATGACAATGCCGCCGGCGACCACCGCCGCCGATGCCAGCATGTCGCTGAGCACGTGCAGATAGGCGCTGCGGAGGTTCAGGTCGTCCCGTCCGTGGGAGTGAAGGCCCAGGGCCACAATCCCATTGACGGCCATGCCGATGACGGCAATCACCAGCATGGGGCCGGCCAGGATGGGGTGGGGCGCGAACAGGCGGAGAATGGCCTCGTGCAGGATTTCGGAGGAAACTCCCAGCAGGAGCATGCCGTTGATCAATGCGGCCAGAATTTCGGCCCGGTGCCAGCCGAAGGTATGGGTGGCCGTGGACGGCTGCCGGGCAATCATCAGCGCGCCCAGGCTCAAGAAGAGGGAGAAGACGTCCATCAGCACATGGCCGGCATCGGCGAGCAGGGCCAGGCTATGGGTGTAAAATCCGCCGATGACTTCCAGCACCAGGATGACCGCGGTCAGGGCAATGGCAAGTTTCATCCGGCGGACCGGAACGGCTTCCTCATCGTGATGATGTTCGTGCATGACATGATGCCGATGTCGGACGGCGGCTGAGGCCAGCCGCCCTCCACGGAAAACGCCCGCATTTCCCCACTTGGAGGGCGGTCGGCCTCGACCGCCTCGATCTTATGTAAGTGTCGCTCATGCCTGATCCCAGGCAATCCCCATCCCTCGGAGTCCTTTTCGGAACAGGGCGATGTTTTCCACCAAGAGGGAGCGAATCGGCAGTTTGTAAGGGCAGCGTGTTTCGCAGAGGCCGCACTTTGTGCACGTGGTTGCCTTGCGCATGATATCCCGGCACCAACCCGAGACGCAGGAGCGATTGAAGCGCTTGAGCAGGGTACCCGCGCCAAGGGCCAGATGGATCGCAATGCCCTGGGGGCAGGGCTGGCAGTAATTGCATTTCCGGCAAAACCATTTGCCCATCCGCCGGCGAATCCGCAGGAGCTCGCGTTCTTCCGCCTTGTCGGGCGGGCGGGCTTCCCGGGCAAGCCTGATATTTTCCCTCAGCTCGCGCAGGGTTTCCATGCCGGGGATCGGAACAATGCCCTCGAATTGCAGCACATAGCGAAGCGCGAGATCCGGCCGGTCCAGGACGCCGCCGCACATCGGCTTCATGCCGAGAAAGCCTATCCCCGCCTTGCGAGCGGTGGGCCAGAGCGAAATGCCCGATTCGTCGCCGACGAAATTGAAGGGGATCTGGATCGTGTCGAAAACCCGCGGGGCTTTTGTTATGATTTTTTTCAGCACATCGATCGAGTGGGACGTTACGCCGATGAAGCGGACCTTGCCCTCCCGTTGGGCGCGGGTGAGTGCCTTCAGTGCCCCTCCGGCGGAGATCGCTTTCTGGAACGCCTCCCAGCTCGAAAGGCAGTGGATTTGGTAGAGATCGATGTGATCGGTCCGCAGGGTTTTCAGGCTGAGCTCGATGGCCTTGGCCATTCCGGCGGCGTCGAGTTCGGGGCTTTTTGTGGCGATGACGGCCAGGCCCCGGCGACCGCGGATGGCCAGACCGATCTTTTCCTCGCTGTCGGAATAGCCCCGGGCGGTGTCGAGCAGCGTAACGCCTGCGTCGAGCGCCGTCCGGATCAAGCGAATGGCGCGGGCGCGCGATATCCGTTGAATCGGAATGCCGCCGAATCCCAATTGACCGACCCTTAGGCCGGTCCGGCCGAGACGGACTTGTTTCATGACGGGGAAGCCTTTCGCGAGGGTTTGTGCGTGAGGCCATGCAGGATATGCCTGGCGGCCAGAATCGGATGGGTCGTGAGCATCCGCGGCCCGGAGTGTTTCATGACCGTCTTGACGCGCGCGCGCATGGCCGGCTGGTAGCAATGGATCGTACACCGGGCACAGGTGGGCTTTTTTTCGCCGAAGGGGCATTTGGCCAGTCGGGCCGTTGCGTAAGCGAGCAATTCGCGGCATTCGGAGCAAAGCGTTCCAGCGCTCTCGTGCTTGTCCCGGCAATAGATGCCGAGCATGGCGTGAAGCGTCTTTATGTCGCCCCCGTGTCTGGCGGAGTTTTGTTCCATCTTAAGGCTCATAGACGCAATCGGGATCCTCGCCCAGAAAATCGGTTGTATCGGCGAAAGAACGGGCGCGGCAGCCGGCGCAGACCTTCCGGTAGCCGCAGGCATGGCATTTGCCCTTCAATTTCGCGGGATCCCGTAATGCCCGAAAAACCTCGGCTTCCTTCCAGATGTCCCCAAATTTTGTTTTTCGTACGTTGCCCACGCACAAGGGAAGATAGCCGCAGGGCTGCACATCGCCCGTGCGTGAAATGAAGCAGACGGCCGAGCCCGCCAGGCAGCCCCGCGTCATGGCTTCCATGCCGTGGCCCTGGGCGCCGGGCGAAAGGCCCCTTTCCCGGGACACCTCGCGCAGGATCCGGTAGTATTGCGGGGCGCACGTCGCCTTGATATGCAGACGCCCTCGCAGTTCCAGCGATCGATCGAACAGCCACCGCAGCGTCTTCTCCATTTCGGCCGGCGACAGCCGAACGTCCGCGCCGAGTTCGGCGCCACACCCGACCGGCACCAGCACGAACACGTGAAACGCATCCGCTCCGCGTGCAAGGGCCAGTTTCAGAATGTCCCCGAGTTCGGCCGCATTGCAGCGGGAGACCGAGACATTCACCTGGACGGATAGGCCGGCACGGCGTAGCGCATCGAAACCGCGCAGGGTCGCCTCGAAGCTGCCAGGCAGACCCCGGAAGTCGTCATGGGTTGCGGCGACGGCCCCGTCCAGACTGAGGCTCACCCTTTGAATGCCGCATTCCGCGATCGTCTTCGCCGTCGCGTCATCCACCAGTGTGCCGTTCGTGGCCATGGCGATGCGCGTGAAAAGGCCGGAACACGCCCGGGCGATGTCGAAGATATCGGGCCTGACCAGCGGCTCTCCGCCCGTCAGGATCAGAATCGGATCGCCGCTCTCGCGAATATCCCTGGCCACCTGGAGGATTTCCCCGGTGCTCAGTTCGCCTTCCACGACATGATTCTGGGCCTCGGCCCGGCAGTGCTTGCAGGCCAGATTGCAGCGGGCGGTCAGCTCCCAGAATACGAGACGCAACTCGTTGCCGGCCGCCGTGGATCCATCGGGTGCAATCGAATTCACCGGTTATTCCCTTTCTGTTCTGCTCCCTGACGCTATCCGGAGAAAGCGTGTGGATCAACGAGAAAATTGGAAAACAAGTCCGGCACGGTAGCCGCCGCCGAAACGACTACCGTGCCGGGTTCGATGCCTGGAGCCGGTGGATTGTTACTTCGTAAAGGCTTCGCCTTCCTGGACCTCGACGGGTTTCAGGCGGGTGATGGCCTTCAGCATGAACAAGGTCAGGGTCACCGCGCCGATGCCGATGAGGGTGTCCGGAACCAGGCGGATCATGCCCAGATTCTGAATGACGGGTTGCTGCCAGAACGCGTCGGAACGGGCATGCCAGAAACCGTACTTCACGTTATCCAGCACCTGGAGCATGCCGACCGGGAGCAACGTCAACAAAAACATCAGGAACAGCCCGATATTCGTTCCCCAGAAAGTGATTCGGATGAGGCCGTTGCTCCAGCCGTCTTCCCGAACCAGGCCGCGGAGGGAGAAGAGCAAGAGCGCGATCGCGAGGAGGCCATAGGTGCCGAACAGGGCGGTGTGCCCGTGGTTCACCGTCAGGTAGGTGCCGTGTTCGAAGTAGTTCATGACGGGCGTTGTAATCGAAAGCCCCATGACTCCGGCGCCCAGCAGTTCCCAGCAGACCGAGGCCATGATGAACATCAGCGGATACCGGTACGGGAACGAACTGCCTCCGCTGATCAGCGCCTTCTGGCCATGCCAGACATCGGCCAGCAGCAGAAGAATCGGAACGGGTTCCAGGGTGGAGGTGGTGGACCCCAGCGCCAGCCAGAAGGAGGGCGTTCCGAACCAGTAATAATGATGTCCCACCCCGATGATGCCGGAGAACAGCGCCAGCGACACCGTGAAGTACACGGTGCGCATCCCGGCTTTGATATCGACCAGGTGCAGGTTCACCAGCACAAACACGATGGCGGCGGAGGCGAAGAACTCGAACGCGCCTTCGACCCAGGTATGCACCACCCACCACCGCCAGAAGTCGGCGATCGTCAGGTGGCTGTGCGAATCGTAGAACAGGCCGCAGCAGAAGAAGCCGACCACTGCGATGCCCGAATACGCCAGGAAATGAGGAAGCCCCCATCGGTCCTGGCCGGCGGTGAAGTGCGACTTGAGGCCGCGCACCACGAGGGCGAGCCAGATCACGAGTCCCGCCAACAGAAGAATCTGCCACAGCCGCCCCAGCTCCAGATACTCCCAGCCTTGATGCCCCAGCCAGAACCAGGCCTTGCCCAGCAGGCCCTTGAGGCCCAGGACTTCGCCCGTGAGGCTGCCCAGCGCCACAACCAGTACGGCCGCAAAGAGAAGGTCCACCAGGAAGCCCTGGGCCTTGGGCTCCTTGTTGCCCACGCGCGGAGCGACGAATAACGTGAACCCTATCCACGAGACCGCAATCCAGAAGACGGCCAGTTGGAGGTGCCAGGTCTTCACCCAGGCATACGGAATGAAGTCCGCCAGGGCTTTCCAGCCGAAGAAGGAGCTCGGATGCACCACGTAATGGGCCATCAGTCCGCCCACGCTGACCTGGAGCAGGAACAAGACGGCCACCACGAGGAAAAACTTCGCGGTTTTTCTCTGGCTGGAGGAAATCTTGCCGGACGCCAGCGCCAGCGCCGGCTCGGGCTTGAAGGGAAGCGAGCCCTGGTTGAACTTGTAGTGATGAAAAAGGAAAATCAGCAGTCCGAGGCAGGCCCCGAAAATAACCAGTGAAACCGCGGACCAGACGAGCGCCTTGCCGGAAACCACATTCCCGGCCTCCGGATCGTGCGGCCAGTTGCTCGTGTACGTGTGCGTGTCGCCGGGCCGCAATGTGCCGGAGCACCAGGCCGTCCAGAAAAAGAAGTCCGCCACGTCGCGCCGCTCTTCCGGATCCCGGATGGTGGCGGCCCGGATGGGCCCCGCGGAATCCCCTTGCTCGAATAGGACGTCATAAAACCGGCGGATCTCGGTCAGCGCGGCTTCCTGGGGCGGGCTCAAGGTCAGCGTGTCCTGGTCAGGCACATAGCGGTTGGCTTTGATCTGCCGGATGATCGCCGCGTCCACCGCGCCCCGGGTATCCGGATCCAGCGCGGAATATGAAGCGCCGTGGCCGTTTTCGGATATCTGGGCGCGCATGGCCAGCACCGTCAGGTGCAGAGCCTGGGCGGTGAAGTCCGGTCCCCGATACGTGCCATGGCCCCACACGCTGCCGACGTCCATCAGCCCATACTTTTGCCAGATCTGCTGGCCGGCCATGATCCGGTCCTTTCCGGTCAGAACCGTTCCCGCTTCGGAAACGACCTTTCCCGGATACGGGGGCACCTCGGTGGCCGTGTAGAAATACCCGATAAGGGCAATCCCGATGGAGCCAAGCAGCGAAATCAGAAACCACATCTTTAACCGAGAACTAATCATGACCTTTCCTCCTGGGTTTGTTTTTCCACGGCCTTTTCGTCGAAACGGTCCGCCTCGCGCTCCTCGATGGCGATGGCATCCTGCGGGCACGCGCCCAGGCAGGCGCCCAGGCCGTCGCAATAGACATCGCTGACCAGACGCGCCTTGCCGTCGATAATCTTCAGGGCGCCTTCCTGGCAGTTGGGAATGCAGAGTCCGCAACCGTTGCATTTCGATTCATCAATGATGACGATGTTTCGGCGCATGCGCCTTCCTCCTCTGTCGCCCCGTCATGACGTTGGCCAGGGTGGTGCCGGTCAGATAGTCGTAGACCTCGCGGTTGACCCGCTGAATCAGGCCCTCGAGCGCGCAGCACGCCGTCCCGCCGCACAGGGAGTGGGGGAGCAGGCAGGTTTGGGGGGTCAGCGGTCCCTCGATGGCCTCGCAGACTTTGAGCAGCGGCTGGCCGGTGGCCGGGGCGGTCAGCAGAAATCCGCCGCCGGGCCCCCGGCTGGAACGGACGAATCCGCTTTTGGCGAGCCGCTGGAGCACCTTGGCCAGGTGCGCCTCGGAGACCTTCATGGTCTCCGCCAAGGCGCGGGCGGAAAACTGGCGGGGCGCGCCGTACGCCAGCAGAAGGAGCGCGTGCAGGGCCAGCGTGGTCGCCTCGGAAATCTTCAACAAGCCCGCCATGGTTTTTCTCCTAATTGCTTAATTCGGGTACCAAAATACCTGAATAGAAACGGACGTCAACGAAAAAATGAAAAAGATTTTTATGTCAAAATCATTTACAGCAGAATCATTAAAAAGAAACAATCGCCGCCTTTGGCGGGCTAATCCACCCGCGTCAGGAATAACGGCCGTAGTCCAGCGCGGCGGACAGGTAGGCTTCGCAAGCGGCGACGACCCGCTTCAGGGTCTCCTCCGGCAGAAGGCTGTCCGCTCCCACGGCGCCGCTGCTGGTGGACAGGGTGAAGCCTCCGCCGGCGGCGGCCGCCGCGATCGCGGCGCGAACCTCGCGCCGCACGTCGCCGGGAGCGGCCGACACAAACCGTTCGGACGCGATATTGCCCGACAGCAGCATGCGCCGCCCCACGCGTTGCTTGGCCTCGGCCAGGTCCACATTGCCCATGGGCACGTGTTCGAGGGGTTCGATGGCGTCCACGCCCATTTCCGCGAAGCGCTCCAAATAGTCCATGCAGGGACCATGGCAATGAATCCGGAGTTTCCCGCCGTGGCGGTGAATCGCGTCGTTGACGAGCTTGTCATAGGGAACAACGAATGAATCGAACAGCGATCGGCCCAGCCACGGCGGGATCAGCATTTCATGGGCATAGGTGACGAAGGCCGGGCCCATGCCGTCCTGGAGCATGCCGGCGACCACGTCCGCCATCTGGCGATTGGCGGCTTCGAGAAAACGGTGCAGGAGCTCCGGCGCCTCGTGAAACCACGCATAGACCGCTTCCAAGTCGGCGTTCCGCACCAGCCGGCCGAGCGGATGCGGCAGGAAAATGAGAGGGAAACCGCGTTCCCCGATGTCGGCGACCGCTTTTTGCCAGCCCGCCTTGTCCCACCCCAGTGTGCGGCGGGGCGCCTCCGCCAGGCGGCGGAGGTCGTCCAGCGTGCTGATGAAGCGCTTTTCCCAATGATAGTCGAGGACGCCCTCGGGATGGAGCGTGATGGCGGTGAACGGGCCGGCCTCCGTTTCCTGGACATGGCGGACGCGTTTGAAGGAACCCGGCGCCTCTTCGATCGTTTCGTCGGTGACGCGGGCGGGCAGGCCGAAGAAGCCGTGAGCCGCGCCGGGCGCATGCATGAAATTATCGGCGTGCTCGCGGACGGCTTCCACCAGACGCGCGGCCGGCGGGTATTGTTCGATCTGGGCGGACAGATGGATTTCGATGGGAACCCGGTCCGGCTCGCGAAAGGACCAGGCGGCGGCCAGTCGTTCACGGTGTGTCATGCTCACGGAAAAGCCGTCACCCCAAGGCCGACCATGCGTTTCGCAGTCATGGCCCGAAGTCTGCGGATTCGGCTTCCGAATGTCAAGTTGACTCAGTAATTCGCATTATGGCGTTTGAGCGGCCTGTGTGAAGCAGCGGGTTCGCAGCCCCCGCTGTACTTTCTGAAGCATTTCCCCCGTACAGCGGGACCTACGGGACCGCTGCTCTTCCAGGGCGCATCTGCGATTCGGTGTCGTTCAAAGGCGCTGGTTTTCTTTGGGGGCTCTTTTGTGAGCGACGCGAGTGCCGCAGCGGAACCGGGAAGCCTGGATGGAGAGGTCCAGCAACTCGGCGAGCATCGCTTTAAAG
>JACQHI010000140.1 GCA_016199105.1 Lentisphaerota bacterium
ACCGCGGTGTCGGCGCCGGCCGTGCCGCCCAGGGTCACATCGGCGGTGATGAAGTCAGCAACAGGCTCGCTGAAACGGACGGTAAAGAGGATGGGCGAGCCGTTGGTCGGATCGCGCTGGGTGGAGGCCTGGTTGGCCGTGACGGACGGCGGCACGTGGTCCTCGACCTGGAAGTTCCAGTTGGTCGCGGTGGTGAAGCCCTGATAAAAATTGCCCGAGAGATCCTTGAAGCAGGTGCCGGCGATCTGCAGGTAATAACCGGACCCGTTCGTGGCCAGGGTCCCCGAAGGATCGACCGTGACCACATTGCTGTTGACCGTCACGTTGCCGCCGACGACGGCAATGGTTTCGAATGCGGTCCCGTCGGACGTCTTGCGGAGGGTGATATTGCCGCTCGTGCCCTTGACCACCTCCTCGTCGAAGGTGAGCGTGAAATTGGTCGAGGCCGCCACGTCGGTGGCGTCGTCCGGCGGATCGAGCGCCGTGACGAGAGGGCGGGTGGTGTCGGCCGCCACGAAATGCCAGGCGCCCGTTCCGGCCAGGCCGGCAAACATATTGCCCGCCGCGTCCCGCAGGCAGTTGGTTCCCACTTCGACGTAGTAGGCTGTCTCGCTGGCGAAAGTGCCCGTCGGGTTGAGGGTGACATTGACGCCCGCGCAGCTCACCAGCGAACCGGTCGCGAGCATGGACGCGAAGACCCCGCCGTCGGACTGGCGGCGAATCGTATAGACACCGCCGGGACCTTTGCTCATGGCCTCGGTGAACGACAGCACGAGGTTGGCGGAGACGGAAACGCCGATCGCGCCCGCCGCCGGATTCAGGTTGGTGAGCGCCGGCGGCGTGATGTCGTAGGTCACCGTGGTATCCGTGCCGATGGACGCCGCGTTGGCATTGCTCCATACGTCGTGGACCGCGCCGGTCGGGACGGACACGATCACCGTGCCGGACGTGACCATGCCGCTCACGCTGACGGTGTAGATCATGCTCGAACCCTCTACAGCGGCGTTCGTGGCGCCGGCCGTGCCGCCGATCGTGACATCGACGTTCGTGAAATCGTTCACCGGCTCGCTGAACGCCACCGTGAAGCGGATGGGCGAACCGTTGGTCGGGTCGGGCTGGCCAGCGGCCTGGCTCACGGTGACCGTCGGTCCGACCGTATCGGCCATGGCAAAGTTCCACGCCCCCGTATCCGAAAAGCCGGCGAAAGCATTGCCGGCGTTATCCCGGAAGCAGGTGGCGGGAATCTGGACATAGTAGGCCGTCGCGCTGGCCGGTGTTCCAACCGGATTCAGGGTGGCGGTATTGCCGGCCACGGTCACATTGGTGGACGTCACGCTGATCGTTTCGAAAATCGAACCGCCCACGCTGCGGCGGATGGTCATGCTGCCCGACCCCTTGACAATGGTCTCATCGAAAACAAGGCTCAGATTCGTATTGGCCGCCACGTTGGTGGCGCCATCGGGCGGCCGCAACTCGGACAGGGAAGGCGCCTGCGAGTCGAACGTCACCGTGTTGTCGCCGCTGACGGATGCCAGGCTGGGATTCCCCATCCCGTCATTCGCCGCGCCGGCCAGGATGGTCACGATCACCGTGCCGTCCAGCGTCATGCCGCTGACGGACACCGTGTAGTTGGTTCCGCTGCCGCTCACCAGAGCGGTGGTGGCACCGGCGGTCCCTCCGAGGGTGACATCGGTGTCGTCGAAATCGCTCACCGACTCGCTGAACCCGACCGTGAAGCGGATGGGGGCGGCATTGGTGGGATCCCGCTGGGTGGCCGCCTGATTGACGGTGACCGTGGGTCCCAGAATATCCGCGGAAATGAAGTTCCAGTTGGTCGAAGTCGTGAAGCCGCCATGCACATTGCCGGCCAGATCGTTGAAACCGGCGGCGCCGATCTGGACGAAATACGGCGTCCGGCTGGTAAACGTGCCGGCGGGATCGAGCGTGACCTGGTTCCCGCTGACCGTGACGTTGGTGGCGGCGAGGGAAAGGGTCTCGAAGATATTGCTGTCGGACAAGCGCCGGATCGTGATCGTCCCGTTCGTTCGCTTGAGCACGGTCTCGTTGAAGAAGAAAACGAGATTGGTGTTGACGGCCACATTGGTCGAGCCGTCCGCGGGGACGAAGTTGGTGATCGCGGGGACCGCGATGTCGTAAGTGACGGTGTTGTCCGTGCTCGTGGAGACGTCGTTGGAGACGGCGCCGCCGTCATGCGCCACGCCGGTCGGGATGACGGCAATCACGGTGCCGCTGCCGATCATGCCGCTGACGGATACCGTATAATTGCTTCCGGCGCCCGCCACCACGGCGGTCGTGGCGCCGGCCGTGCCGCTCAACTGGACGTCTCCCGTGGCAAAGTCCGCCACGGAATCGCTGAAAAGCACGTCGAAGAGAAGCGGCGTGGCGTTCGTGGGATCGGCCTGGGAAGCGCCCTGATTGATCGTCACGGTGAGGGGCAAGGCAGCCGGCACAATCGCCAGGAAACAAAGCAACGAAAGCCCAATGCGTCCGCGAATCCCGCCTCCATGCAAAATGGCAGTCCAGTGTCCCATTTCAGTCCATCCAAACCGAGAAAAACTTGCCTATCCAGAATGCAGAAAATGCCCCAAACCCATGCTTGGAAGTATAGGAACCGAATCCCGATAGTCAAATCAATAGTTTTGGAAAGAAGAACCCATTGATTTAGCAGGACTTATGCCATCCCCTTCGCCTGTTCGTTCTGGGGCATCTCACCGTTACTCTTCATAACGGCATTTTGCGGAAAGACTTCAGTTCAAAGAAGGCCCGGTAGGAATCCTGCCAGCAAAGCTTTCAATTCGGATTCCACCGGTCTCTGTTGAAGCCGTTGCATGCGCTTTGACTGGGAGTCCAGAATGGCCCGCCGCAACGACGCGTCTGAAATGACCCGATGGATCAGGACCGCCATTTCGATCGGACTCAGGCTTTCGGCGCGGACACCGGCATCCTCCATGGCTTCCGGTACGCCCCCGACGTTATTCGCGATGACGGGCACCTTCTTGTGCATGGCCTCGAGAAGCGGCAGGCAATAGCCCTCATGCGCGCTGGCGGTCACGAAGGCATCCGCGATTTCATAATAGGCCGGCAAGCCCCCTGGCGACGCGAAGCCATCGAAGCAGACATTCGCGAGATCCAATTCCCCCGCCAGCATCCGCAGCATCAGGTAATAGCGGGGGCAACTCCATTCCGACCCCACAATCAACAGACGGCTGAAGGGATTCAGCCGCTTCTGATACCAGGCAAATGCCGTGATCAAATCCTCAACCCGCTTGTTGGGCGCGATACGGCCCACAAAAAGAAGGTTGGTCAGAGGAGACTTCAAATGTTTGACCACCTGTGGGTCGGGAGGAACGTCCAACGGCTTGGGCGAAAAAAGGAGCGGAAAGACGTTCACCGGCTTGAGCCCCAGCGCCTCGACTTCCGTCGCATTATAACGCGAATCGGCCCAGACCGCGTCCCCCGCGCGAACCACATCGGCCAGGTTGCGCCGGGCCTCTTCAAGCCGGGCGGCAAGACCGTCATCGAAACCCGAAAAATAGTCGGCGGGCGTAATATTGTGATAGAGGACGATTTTCCGCGCCGGCGAGGCGAGAAACATGGCCGTGGCCGGCGACACGATGGAGTAGTGATAAATCGCCACATCGGAACTCTCCGCCCGATAGTCGCCGAGTGGCCGGCAATGCGCCTGTTCGGACCGGGAGATATGCCCGCTTTCGGCGAAAATATCCGATTCCAGGGACCACCCGCGAAAGATATCCCGTAAAATGACGGCCTCATGCGAAATGGCATCGCCCTCCGCGAATCCTGCCTGGATCTGGTCAATGCGAGGCGGCATGCGGTGTCTCCAAAGCAGGAGCGGGAATGTCGTTCCGACGCTCGAGGGCGGCCAACCGTTCTTCCAGGCGCTGGATATCGAGCGTTTTCGCGTCCAACGCCCAACGCAGGGCGTTCACGGTTTGCAGGTTGATCAGATTCTGCTGGAAGGCCATGCGATCGTGCTGATAGCGCAACAGTTTCCAGAGGAACCGCCGGACCACCCCCATGAGGGCCCAGACGAACCCCGGTTTGCGCGGTATCGCGAAAGAAACAGAGGCAATGCCATACCGATTCCGGATGAGCGTGAACAGACGTTTTTCATAATCGCTTTCGGAACGCGACTCCTTCAGGTATTCGGCCCGATAGTCCGGCCCGAACGACGGCATCACCTGGCTCCGATGGGCGGCGTCCAGCGCCCGGGCTTCGCGGACGATCCCCGGGCCGAGGTCTGCGCTTCTTTCTTGTCCCGCGATCCACAGTCTCATTCCACTCCGCCTTTCAGCATGACGTGAGTCATGGGCGCGTTTATACCCCCGGTAAGGGTGGGGTGTCACCTGGATTTTTCACGCCCTGTGGAGCGAAAAATCCGTTATTCTTCTGGAAATTTCGGGGCATCGCAGGCAAACTGCCTTTTGTGACTTTCGATTTTTCAGGGACCCAACGATGAGCGTGATCCAGGACATACTCGGCCGGCGCGAACTCCTGTACAACCTCGTGCTGCGGAATTTAAAAAGCCGCTACAAGGATTCCGTGCTCGGATTCCTCTGGAGCGTGCTGGTGCCCCTCTTCATGGCGTTCATTTACGTCGTTTTCCTTTACATCCTGGCGCGCGGCGTGCCGATCTCCGAAATCCTCATCGGCGTGTTCGCCTGGCAGTTCACGGCGCAGTGCGTCATGAACGGCATGGGCAGCATCACCGAAAACGCCTCGCTCATCAAGAAGGTCTCGTTCCCGCGCCTGATCCTCCCCCTGGCCGCCACGCTCTCGAATCTCGTCAATTACCTGCTCAACCTCGTCGTCCAGTTCGGCATCGTCGCGGTCATCCTCGCGTTCCAGCATGAGCGCATTCCCTTCCAGGCCCTGGCGGTCCCGCTCGTCATCGCCTATCACACACTCTTTTGCTTCGCGCTGGCGCTGTTCATGGCCAGCCTCAACGTGTTTTACCGCGACATGCAGCACCTGATCGGCGTGGTGATGACGGCCTGGTTCTTCGTCTCTCCCGTCATGTATTCCATGTCCATGGTGGCGTCTCTGACCGATAAATTTCACTCGCCCCTCCCCATGAATCTCTATCTCCTGAATCCGATGGCCGTCATCATTTTCGCCTACCGGGCGCTCATCCTGCCGGAGACGACCTTCCCCGTCACGGGGTTCGTGCTGGCCGCCTTGCTCTGGCCGCTCCTCTTTTTCGTGCTCGCCTATGTGATTTTCAAGAAACTCGAACGCCTTTTCGCGGATGTCCTGTGATGAGCGAATTCGTCATTGAAGCCGAGCAAGTCTGCAAGGAATACCGGGTCTTCGGCTCGGTCACCCCCACGCTGATGAACGCCCTTAGCCGGTATCATCGGAAGAACGCGCGTGTCATCAAGGCCCTGGACGACGTCTCGTTCCGCATCCGGAAAGGGGAAACCGTCGGCGTCATCGGCCCCAACGGCTCGGGAAAAAGCTCCCTCCTCGGTCTCGTCTGCGGCACGCTCTCTCCCACCCGAGGCCGGGTCCGGACCGTCGGCGTCCTGGCCCCCCTGCTGGAACTCGGGGCGGGCTTTCACTCCGAACTGACCGGACGGGAAAACATCTTCCTCAACGGCGCCATTCTCGGCATCCCCAAGGAAACCATCCGGCGCCGCTTCGACCACATCGTGGAATTCTCCGGCCTGCGCGACTTCATCGACATGCCGGTGAAACATTATTCCAGCGGCATGTATATCCGGCTCGGCTTCTCCGTCGCCGCGGAGATGGACCCCGACATCCTGCTGATCGACGAGGTGCTCGCCGTCGGCGACGTGACCTTCCAGCTCAAATGCCTGGAGCGCATCCGGGATTTCCAGAAACGCGGAAGAACCCTGATGATCGTCTCCCATTCCCTGCAGGTCATCGAGGAATTTTGCGGCCGCGCCCTGCTCCTGCACCGGGGCAAGCTCGTCGCCGAGGGCGATCCCTCGGAGGTGGTCTTCACCTATCTCAAGAACTACATGAACGACAGCAACGAAATCCGCACCACGGAATACGGGACCCAGGAGGCCGTCATCGAGGGCGTGACCTTCCGCGACGAAAAGAACCTGCCGGCCGACACGTTTCACACGGGCCGGCCCCTGCACATCGACATCGCCTACCTGGCCACGAAGCGGATCGAAAAGCCCGTCTTCGGGTTCTCGGTGAAAACGGCCAACGGCGTCTATATCTTCGGCTCCAACACCCAGATCGCCCAATTCCCCCTCGACGCCATCGAGGGGCGCGGCGTGCTCCGCCTGACCATCGCACCCCTCACGCTCATGCACGGGAATTTCTTCCTTTCCCTCTCCATCCATTCCTGGGATCATCTGATCCAGTACCACCGCCGCGATGACTGGTATCCGTTCGGCGTGAAAAACCCGACCTCCGCCCTCGGCCTTTTCCAACTGGACACCCGCTGGTCGCGCCCGGAGTCATGAGGCAACATGTCGAAAATCAGACCGAGCGGCGGCTATCGCGATCTGCGCAGTTTCCAGATCGCCACCATCGTTTACGATGCCACCTACTGGTTCTGCGAGCGCTTCCTCGAACCGCGATCGAGAACGAACGACCAAATGGTGCAGGCCGCGCGAAGCGGCCGGCAGAACATTGCCGAAGGCAGTCGCGCCTCCGCCACATCGTCCCAGACCGAACTCAGGCTGGTCAATGTCGCGCGTTCCAGCCTGGAGGAACTCCTGCTCGACTACGAGGATTTCCTGCGCCATCGCCACCTGCGAAAATGGGCGCCGGATGCCCCCGAAGCGTTGGCCGTCCGGAAAATCGGGAACTATCATCCGTCCGATCGGTCGGATCAGCCCGATCCCGCCGACCTCTCCGATGAAGAGCGCTACGCGCTCTACGCCCAATGGCTCGATCACGACGACCCCGCCATTCGCGCGAATGCGCTGCTGTGCCTCATCAACCAGGCCAACTACCTGCTCGACAAACAGATCGAGGCGCTGGAAGCGCAATTCATTGAAGAAGGCGGATACAGCGAACAACTGGCCACTGCCCGCCTTGCCGAACGCAACCGCAAAAAACTGCATCGTCCGACCGATCTGTCCGATCCGCCGGATCCAGCGGATCCCAGTCCCTCGTGCCCTAACTGCGGCAAACCCA
>JACQHI010000141.1 GCA_016199105.1 Lentisphaerota bacterium
CTGAACCCCGAACACTGAACACTCGCTGCATAGTCACCCTGTTTCACCCTTTGACCGGCGGTTCCCGCTCCGGGAACCGCCGGCCGAGTTCCAACGCCTTCTCGAGGGGCAGCATGCCGTCGGTCGCGCTGGGATGCGCCAGGCTGGCCGCGGCGGCGCAGGCGCCCAGTCGCATGCACTGCTCCGGCGCCCAGTTTTCGTGAAGGCCCAACAACATGCCCGCGCAAAAGGCGTCGCCCGCGCCGACGGTTCCCCGGATAAAATCGTCGGGCAGCCGGAGGGAACCGCGGGACAGCCGTTCGCCGGACCGGGTCCGCAGATAGGCGCCCTCCGGCATGTGAACGGCGATCAAATCCATGCTGCCCATGCCGGAAAGCGCCTCGACAACATCCACCAGGGCAGGCCCATCCAACGCGCCGGCGGACGTGCGAACGGACCGTCCCACCGTGCGACCCGCCTCAATTTCGTTCAAAATCAGATAATTCGTGTAGCGGAGCGCCGCCGGAACGACACGGTGGAAACGGTCGCTTTCCTCGCTGACAACATCGACGCTGGTTTTGATGCCGGCGTCCTGAATCTGCTTCAACAAGCCGGCCGCCACCGTGCCATGATCGCCATCCGGCTCATCCATGCGATCCAGCAGAAGCAGGTAGCCCAGATGAAAGATACGACAGGTCAGGGCCGGGATGGGCACATGCTCAGGCGCGAACGCCGCATTGGCGCCGCGGCAGTGATAAAACACGCGGTCCGACCCGCCACCACTTTGCGCAGCCATTGGGGCAGGCGCTTGCGTCATCACATCCGTATAGGAGGTGGCCAGCGAGGGATGGATCGCGAGCCGGGAAATATCGATGGGCCATTGACGGCAGACGTTCTCCACGAACGAACGCCCCTCGTCATTGCCGATGACGCCCAAACCGGCCAGCGGAAACGGCGCCTTCAGTCGCGCCAGATCCACCAACACGTTGAAAGGACAGCCGCCGGTCCCGAGGGTCTCGGACCGGATGTTGCCCAGCATGCCGGGACCCGGAAGGCGATCCACGATTTTCACGTGATCCACAATCCAGTTGCCGGCGGCCACAATCCCTTTTCGGACGGCGCTTCCGGGTGTCGTCATGATGGCATCGCTGAAGGGTGTTGGGTGTTAGGTGTTGGGTGTTGGGTCCCGCGATCCCGCGAAGCGCTGGACAAGAGCTCTGGATAAATGTTCGGCGTTGAGCGTTGAGTTTTTGCTTTCATGCTTTCCTCTCTCCGACTCACCGACACTCCGTCACTCCGATACGCTCTTCCGCCAATTCCGCGTGTTCAGCGTTCGGGGTGCAGAAGATAGCGAAACGGAGAGGCGGCGAAACGGGGAGCCGGCGACATCAATTCGCGATAGCTTTTGATCACACTCATCAACGCGCTCCTTTTATCAGTCTCCGTTTCGCCGTTTCGCCGACTCCCCGTTCCTCCGCATCACCGACTCCCCGTTTCGCCGCATCGCCCACTCGCCGTTTCCCCTTGGCGTTGGGCGTTGCCACGTCGCTTCGCAAGTGGCCACTTGGCCGCAAAGCGGCTGACGTGGGGCGTTGGACGTTCGTTCTTAAATTCAGGTTTCAGGTTTCATCCCTCAGCCCTTCTTCTTTCGAGGCGTTCGATGTTGGGTGTTGGATGTTGAGCGTTGGACGTTGAATTTTCCTGTCTTCCCGCGTCGAAATGGCACCCCCCAGGGGAGTCGAACCCCTCTTTACAGGTTGAGAACCTGATGTCCTAGCCGATAGACGAGGGGGGCGCATTCCGCAACCTAAAATTCTGGCATGGTAGACGCGACGCCCTCGTCGCGTTGCAGGGCCATCGCACGCGGCGGGGGCGCCGCGTCTACAGTACCCGCCTTGCTCCGCTTTTGAACCATGCCGAATCCATTTTCTCTTGCATCCAAAAAAGGAAACCGAATACTACCTGTCATGTCCGCAATTTGTCGAGAGCGAATTCTGGAGTATCACCGGGGCGGAAAAATCGGCGTCCGCCCGACCCGGGCGCTCCGCGGCCAGGAGGACCTGTGCCTGGCCTACACGCCCGGCGTCGCCGTGCCCGTCAAGGCCATCGCCGCGAAGCCGGCCGCCGTTCATCGCTACACGGCCAAGGACAACCTCGTGGCCGTGGTGACGGATGGCACGGCCATTCTGGGCCTCGGCGACCTCGGCGCGACCGCCAGCATACCGGTCATGGAGGGAAAAGCCGTGCTGTTCAAGGCTTTTGCCGATGTGGACGGCTGGCCTGTCCCCCTTGAACACTGCCGCCTCAACGGCGCCTGCGCCGGGAAAACCGATCCCGAACGCGTGATCGACACCGTCGCCCGCCTGGCCTGCATGTTCGGCGGCATCAATCTGGAGGACATCGCGGCGCCGGCCTGCTTCGAAATCGAAAGCCGCCTCGACAAGAGGCTCGACATCCCCGTCTTCCATGACGATCAGTGGGGCACGGCGGTGATCACACTGGCCGGCATGCTGAATTACAGCGAGATTTCCGGACGCCCCCTCGGCCAGCTCCGCGTGGTCGTCAACGGCGCCGGAGCGGCCGGCATCCGGATCGCCGACATGCTGAAAAACGCGGGTGTGCGCGACCTCGTCCTGTGCGATTCCAAGGGCGTCATCCGGGAGGACAGAACCGATCTGCACGACCTCAAGCGGCGGCATGCCGTCCGCACACGCCTCAAGACGCTGGACGAGGTTCTGCGCGGCGCGCATGCGTTCATCGGCGTTTCCGCGGCCAACTGCCTGGCGCCTGACGCCGTGAAAGCCATGGCCGGCTTCCCCGCCGTTTTTGCCATGGCCAATCCGGACCCTGAAATCCGCCCGGAAATCGTGAAGCGCCTCATGGGCCGGCGACCCTACGTCATGGCCACCGGCCGTTCGGACACCCCCAACCAGATCAATAATGTCCTGGGCTTCCCCTTCCTGTTCCGCGGCGCGCTCGACAGCGGCGCGCGCACCATCAACATGGCCATGAAAATCGCCGCCGCGCACGCGCTGGCGGGCCTCGCCCGCAAACCCGCGCCCGCCTCTCTGAAGCGCCTCTATCCCGGAGAGACCCTCGTTTTCGGACCCGCCTACCTCGTGCCCAAACCGTTCGATCGGCGCCTGCTGGCGGAGGTCTCCTCCGCCGTCGCCGAGGCGGCGGCGGAGTCCGGCGCCGCCCCCCGCCGCCTCAAAGGCTATCGCGAACAACTCGTCGCCCGGCTGAAGGGGATGAAGAAATAAAGGGTTCGGTGTTCAGGAGACAGCGAAACGGAGAGGTGGCGAGACGGGGAGACGGTGACAATGCACACGATATTCCTGTTGTCTTTTCCATCTGGGAGGGGCGCACTCTGTGCGACCGTTCCGTTGCGGCCATTGCAATGCGAATTACGCGCTTGACGAAGCGACGCCGATCCATACCATACGGCTTACTTATGGGACAACAACTGCGATTGAAAGTAAAACGTCTTCGCCGGAAAAGCTGGATCAAGCGCAAGAAGGAAGCCTCCCGAAAGGCAACCGTCAAGGCTTGAGCACGCCGGAATCGTATTGGGTCAGTTACCGTAGAATGCTATGAAGTAGTAGGTCGGCCATTCTTGGCTGACCCGATCTGTGCTTCCCCCCTTCGGTAACGATCTATTACGCGGAATCTTCGGCACGAACCGGTTTTCATGACGCCCCGCAACAAACCCTTCCGGGGGTTGGGAGCGGGTTGCTGTTCAGCCATTCCGCCGGCAAGGCGCTCGAAACCATCCGTATCGCGCAGCCCCTGACGGCATGGCGTGAGCCTTACCGGAACCGCGAAACGGGGCTTTCTCTTGAAACCGGCTCGGGAAAGAGAATAGCCATGCAAAAACGGGCTCAAGAATGACAAAATCATTTACAACAAAACCATTGAAAATGGAGAAGCGAAATTGATTCTCTGAACTTTCGTGTGTGTCGTGGTTGAAAAGTTCCTTGGCTTCCATTTTCGCGCCTTTCGCGTGTTTCGTAGTTTGTAGCGGTTAACCCATTCCTATCAGTGCTATCCGTGCCATCCCACGAAGCGCGGGACGAGTCCGTGGCTGCCACGCGCCGCGCGTGATTAATCTTCTTGTTTTATGGTGAAGGCGATCGAAACCGCAACAATGTGACTCGGATCAGGGTTCGACGTTCGACGTTCGGTGTTCAACGTTCAACGTTCTCTCTTCACGCCTCACCTGTCACAGCAACCGTGCTTCCTGGCCCGGGGCCTTGAGTCCCAGCCGTTCATAGCAGAGCGCCGTCGCCTCGCGACCCTGCGGCGTGCGCTTGAGATACCCTTCCTGGATCAGGAACGGCTCATAGACTTCCTCGATGGTGTCGGCCTCCTCGCTGACGGAGACGGCCAGGGAATTCACGCCCACGGGCCCGCCCGCGAACTTTTCGACGATCGTCCGGAGAATGCGTTTGTCCATCTCGTCCAGGCCGTACTGGTCGATGCCCAGCATCCCCAGCGCCCGGTCGGCCACGTCGCGGGTGATCCGGTTGTCGGCCTTCACCTGGGCATAATCCCGCACCCAGCGCAACAGATTGTTGCAGATGCGGGGCGTGCCCCGGGACCGCCGGGCCAGCTCATGGGCGCCCGGCGCGTCCAACTCCACATTCAGAATGCGGGCCGACCGCTCGACGATCTGCTGCAACTCGCCGGCCTGATAATAATCCAGGCGATATTGCATCCGGAACCGGGACCGGAACGGCGACGACAGCAGACCGCCGCGCGTGGTGGCGCCGACGAGGGTGAAATGGTTCAGGGGCAGATGAACCGTGCGGGCATTCGGCCCGGAATCCAGCATGATGTCGATGGCATAATCCTCCATGGCCGAATACAGATATTCCTCCGCCGATTTCGGCAGGCGATGGATTTCATCGATAAACACAATGTCGCCGCGCTGCGCGCCGGTAAGCAAGCCGGCCAGATCCCCCGGTTTCTCGATGGCGGGACCGGAGGTGACCTTGATATCCGCCTCCATGGCTTTGGCGAGGATATTGGCCAGCGTGGTCTTGCCCAGGCCGGGGGGACCCGACAGCAACACGTGATCCAACACGTCCTTGCGGTCCCGCGCCGCCTGGACGGACAGCTCCAATAACGCGCGGATTTTTTGCTGGCCCACAAAATCGCGAAAAGTCTGCGGCCTCAGGCCGAGGTCCAGTTCGGAATCCTCCTCGCCTGCGACGCCGGCAGCGCCGCGGGAAGATTTATTGACCGTGTCCCGCACAGCCTCATGGCGACGCGGGAAGGTATCGGTGATCAGGCGGTCGTTCATAAATTAGGCCCCGCAGCGGGGCAACTTTTACTTTAATCAACGGTTTTTTTGAGTATATTACCCCCATGGAATTCGTCAGCGGTCATATCAAACTCCGAGACATCTTCCTCGACAAC
>JACQHI010000138.1 GCA_016199105.1 Lentisphaerota bacterium
TCCGCGCCCTGGCCGCCGCCTCCTCGTTGAGTTCCAGCCCCACATAATACAAGCGCTTGAACTGGCGCTTGAGGAATCCGCCCGTCCCCCCCCACGAACAGCCGATTTCCAGGGCCCGCTCGGGGGCTTCCTTCAGCATTTTCAGCAAGTCGATCCGGACGCTGTCGTCATATTTCTGCCCGTACGACTCGTTCAACGGCGAATAATAGTCTTTGCCCATATCGTGAAATCCAAAGCCGGAGCGCCTATTCGCCCAAAAATTTACTCCACCCCGCCGGAAAAGAAAAGGCGTTTTCGTAAGGGACCAGTGACCGACAGGCTTCGAAAGCGTAAGTCGGCCATTCTCTTGGCTCGCCGTAGCATCTTTGCGAAGGCGGCTGGCTGACTTCCCCTTACGCCACTGCCCCTTACGTGTTTTCGAGGTCCTGACACCGCCAATCCACGTCATCGAAAAAGTGCGTGGCTTTTCCCTGGAAAGAAATTACACTACCGGCATTCATGAATTCAGGTCCATCCAGTTGGATCGTCGAACCCGCCGAACAGGGCGTCGTTTTCATCCATAAGACAACCGCGAAAGACCCCCAGCCGGACGACTGGCGTCAGCGCCTGACCGCCTCCTTGCGGGGCATTTCCAGTACCCTTGCGGTCGGCGCCAAACGCCTGGCCGACCCATCCACCCTGTATTCCATGGGGGAATTCATCATTCACCCCAAAGGCTTTCACAGTCTGGGCAAGGGCGTTCCCGTCGAACTCTATCGTTTCCCCGAGGAAGTGGACGCCGTCGGCGGCGGCTACATGGCCGTAGACGATCGGGCGTTCCTCGCGGTGGGAGGCCCGGCTCTCCTGCAGGGCGAATTGGGCGCTCTGCAATTAGGCTTGGCCTTGCGCAGCATGGGCGGCCGGTGTGTTATCGTCCCGGATGTCACGGTCGTTGACACCAGTTTTCCACAGCCCACCGCCCAGGAACACCAGGCCTTCGTCAGCCGGTGGGGATTCGACTGGAGGGCGCCGGATATGGAGGAAGTCGCCCGCCTTCACCGGGGCACCGGCCTCCTCTGGAACGTCCGCTTCCAGGCCCGCCCCATGCCCTTCACCAAATATCGCCAACGCGGCGCCCTGCACTGGACCAGTTACGACCAGGTCCCCGTTTATCGGCAGCGCGCCGACGAGATCGTCCACGTGTTCACGCAAGCCTGCCCGACGGGACGCGTGCTCGATGTCGGCTGCGGAGACGGCCTTTTTTCCCATCTGCTGGCGACGCGGGGCCTTTCCGTCACCGGTCTTGACGCGGAAACCGAAGCCATCGCCCATGCCCGCCGGATGACCGCTTCCCGGCCATATCCCGGCGCTCCTCCGCAATTTCTGACCGGTTCGGGCGAACACCTGCCTTTCGACGCCGGTTCTTTCGAGAGCGTGACGCTGATTGACGTCATCGAGCATCTCCTGAATCCGGTCCGGATCCTGCGCGAAACCAACCGCGTCCTGAAACCCGGCGGCTACCTGCTCGTCGTCACGCCGGCCTGGAAGTTCGGCGCCCTGGCGGATTATTTTCACGTCTGTGAATATTCGCCTGAGGAACTTTTTTTCCAAGTGCAGGCGGTGTGCGGATTCCCTCCCGTGTTGACCGGCCAAATCGAAGGCCCTTACCGGGATCTGGTGGCCGTCTTCCGCAAGCCGGCGTGAAAATCGCGTCACGCAGGGAATGGCGGGCTCACGTCTTGCGCTCCCCCGCCAACGGACCCTTCAAGGGTTGACAGAGCGCCACGCCGTAGGTGGAACGGACCAGATCGATCTCGTAATCGTCCGTCACATGATGGCCGCCATGAATTTCAGGTCCGAACACCGCCTCCAGAACTTTGCGCTCCCAGGGGATGAGCGCGTTCGTTTCGTTGCCCTCCAGGGAAAGCCGGCCGCCCTGCAATCGTTCGTTCCACAAATCATCCGACACATCGTGGGCGAAGATCAGCTTGTTCCGGCGCCGCGCCTCCACCGTCATGTTGAGGGTCAAATGCCAGGGGTGCGCATCCAAAAACACGACGTGCGGGTCCAGTTCGTCCAGAACCCCGCCGCAGGTGTCGGTGATGTCCTCGCACCGGAACTCGGCTTCGCCGGGCTCGAAAAAATGCCGCAGCGACTGGATATCGTATGTGACGATCGCGGGCCGAATCCCGAGCCGGCCCAGGCAGCGCGCCAGAATGGCGGCGCTGATCCCGTGCTGGGTCCCCAATTCGAGCAAGCGCAGCGTGTTGAGCCCGGTCCGGTCCAGCACCGCCATCATGGCCACGACTTCGACAAAATCGAGCGTCTTCACCCGCGGCAGCGCGACAATGCTCGTTGTCCAGACCTCCATGACGGTCCGGGCGATTTCCATCATCCGGGTTTCCGGAAGATGACAGATTTTTGACAATGGCTGAATGTCGAACATGGCAAAGCCCCAGGTTCGTGAGTTCAGGGTTCAATATGAAAAAAAATGAATAGCCGCCAAAAAGCACAAGAGACGCAAGCTTGCCCGAGCGGCAACCAGGGATGATGGTCGGCCATTCCAAAGTACAGCGGGAACTGCGAACCCGCTGCTTCTTTTTGTTTTTCCCCACCCATCATTCCGGTCTCATTCGCGTCTATTCGCGGGCAGTAGATTTTCCCTCTGCCGCCCTGGCATTCCCTGGCCGACACCCGAACGGCGGCCAGGCTTCGTGACAATCCAACCGTTGAACCGATGAACCAACACTTTAGCCTAAACAACTCATTTATCCGACTAAAGCCTTAAACCAGAGTCCGAGGGTTTGTTCCAGCGAATAATGGGCCTGGATCACACGACGCCCCTCCAGGGCCACCGCGTTGCGCACGCCGGGATCCAGCAGTCGCCGCAACTGGACCGGCCATTCGTCGGGAGTGGCGGCCACAAACGCCACGGCGTCATGCCCGCTCAACAGTTCAAGATACGCGGGCAAGGGACTGACCACCGCGGGAACGCCGAGCGCCAGACAGAGCTGCAAACGATTCGGGCTCTTCGTGCGCGTCCATTCGGTCACCGGCATGGGAATCGCCGCGATGTCGCATTCACGCAATCGCTCCGCCCAGGCGCCCGGCTCCCAGGGAATGAACTCCACGGGGAAGCCCGGCAGGGCCGGAATCATACCCTGGTGCGGCGCGGTGATCAAACGCAACACGAGCGGCTGCTCTTGATGCAGCGCTTGCAACGCCGGCGCCGCCATCGACAGATGTTCCATGTTCAAAGCGGTGCCGATCCAGCCGACCCGCAACACCCCGGCATTCGCATGGACTGAACGCGGCCGCAACTCCGGCTGGCGCAAGTCGAGCGCATCCGGTATCCGAACGACCGACACCGTGGGATACCGCCGACGGACCGCGTCCGCCATGCCTGACGTGGGAACGATCACATGATGGACGGCGGCGATCATCTCATCGACCCGCCAGCCGCGCTGCCGGTTCTCGTCCACCTGCATCCAGATCGGATCGCACAGATCGTACAACACACGGCAGGGCGTGGCCTTCATCTGCCGGGCGAGCAGCACCGCCCGTTCGTCGCAGACTTTCTGAAACACCAGCGCCGCCGGCGGCGCCTTCAGGACAAACGGGGCGAACAGACTGTCCACGCCATGCGTCCGCTTCAAGGCGTCCGCGACCTCGAAACCCCGGAGCCGGGCGGCCGGATTCGTGCGATCCCCGTTCGTCACCCAGACAAGGGTTGCGTTCATGCCCAATACTGCCGATCCAGGGTGCGGTATTGAATGGCTTCGGTCACATGGTTGGGAAGGATTGCGGCGGCGCCTTCCAGATCGGCGATCGTGCGGGCCACCTTGACGATCCGATCGTAGGCGCGCGCGCTCAGATTCAGCTCCGACAAGGCCATCTTGAGAAGATTCTGCACCTCGCCGTCGAGCGGACAGAGCTTCGATAAATCCTTCGGGCGCATAGAGGCGTTACAGTGCACTTTCCGCAGCCCCTTGAAGCGCGCCTGCTGGATTTTTCGGGCCGCCATGACTCTTTGGCGGATGACGGAGGACGGCTCGCCCGGCGCGGCGGACGCCAGTTCCTGGTAACGGACGGCGGGCACCTCGATATGGATGTCGATGCGATCCAGCA
>JACQHI010000134.1 GCA_016199105.1 Lentisphaerota bacterium
CGCTGGCGCGACACCGCGGCGCTCAGCCCGGCGCTCCGTGAAAACGGCGTCCTGGGCAATCAGTATGTCACCCCGCTGATCGTCGAAGCCGGCCTGGAGTATCGTCTGACGGGCAACGCGGAGGCGCTGGCCCACGTCGAAAGCCAGATCGCCCTGCTTCTGGCCCGCTACAAAGACGCCGCCGATTCCAAGACGAAGCGCTGGGCCGTCGTTTCCCACAACATGATCGCGCTGGCCGCCGATCTTTGCCGGGACGGTTTGTCGCCCGCCGCCCGGGCATCACTCCTGGAACTTATGGCCGAGTATTGCATCGGCCTGCATCATGGCCGCATTCCGTTCCTGTATTATTCGGCCGGCGCCAACATCCCGCTCGCCGCCAACATTCATGCCGCCGTCTGCGCGCTGACGTGGGGCGAGGAAGCGGGCGCTCGCGGCTGGGACGAGGTGGTCGATATCACCCACGATTACTGCCGGGCCTACCTCCAACGCGGCGTCGATGCCTCCGGCAACTCCTATGAAGGCACGGGATACGGGCATGAATGCTTTTACTATATCACTCTCTATGCCCAGCTTCTCCTGCAAAACGGGCGGCAAAACCTGTTTCTGGAGGAACCCGTTCTCGAGCGCATTCCCGACGCGTCCCTCCAGATTTGCCTCCCGGACCGCAGCGGCTTGACCAATATCAACGACATGGGCCTCATTTTCCCGTGGAGCATGCCGTGGCTATTGCTGACCGCCCGCCATTACCGGCGCCCCGACCATCTCGGCTTCTGGTATGAATTCTGCGGACCGGACCATCCCGAGCGGCCCTGCGGGGATGTCGTGCCGTGGTACGTGAAAACGTTCGGCGCCGACACGCTCAGGGGGTTCGAACATATTCCGTCCCTGGCCCTGGCCCTGCTCTGGCTGGACAGCGAAGCGCCCGCGACCCCGATCGCTCAATCCAACCGGCTCACCGCGCACTATGCGCCCGGCACGGAGACCGCCTGCTTCCGCACCTCCTGGAGCCCCGACGCCGTTTATGCGAACGTGCTCGGCCAGGGCCGGAGCGTCTCCTCCCTTACGCACGGCCACGCCGATGCCGGCCACTTTTCGCTTTTCGCGCACGGCGATTACCTGGCCATCGACACCGGCCGCTACAACACCGACGAGGACCGCCACAACGTGGTTCTCGTGGACGGCGTTTCCCACGCTCCCACGGGCGGCGGCCTGGCCATGAACCCGTATCACGGCCGGCTGCTCCACTTTCAGACGTCCCCCCTCGTGGACGCGATCTGCGCCGACGCCGCGCAGGTCAAGGGCTGCATCTGGGCCAACCGTTATTTCCTCTTCGTGAAGGGCGATGGCGATGCCGCCTATTTCGTCACCGTGGACAGCATCAACAAACACAACGATCACCGCACGTTTCACTGGCAACTGAACACCCATCCGGATTTCGAGATCGGCATCGAGTCTCCACATCGCGCCGTGATCCGGGGCGCCCGGACCTGCCTCGACGTTCATTTCGTTTCGCCGGGACCCGACGATTTCTCCAACGCGCCGCATACGCTCACCCTGCGCCAGGACATCGCCTATTGGCAGAGCGGTAAGGACAACGCCAATCCCGAGGCGCTGAAAACCGGCCTCATGGTCACCTGCTATCGCTGCCCGCGCCTGGTGGCGGAACAAACGGGCCTGTGCGGGCAACTCATGGCCGTCATGGCGCCGCGCCGGAAACAGGCGCCTCCCACGGTCATCCGCACCCTCGTGGAAAAGCGGTGGCTGGCCGCGGAGGTGGAGTTCGGCCCGTACGTGGACACGCTGATCGCGGCGCCCGATCATGGGTATATCCGGCTTCCCGACGGCCCGGTGTACGCCGAAATCCTGCTCCGCCGCCACGACCGCCAGGGCCGCCGCGTCGCCCAATGGACGATGCGCAGCCTGGCCGGCCCGGACTGACGGGTCGTAATTGTAATCATGACCTTGGGTGTTGGACGTTGGCTGTTGGGCGTTGAGCGTTGGTGTCATAATGAGAATTCCGATGAAGACCCTGCCTGGACGAACTCCAAATGGACGGTCATATCAACGACACTCACTTGCACTGTTGAACAGGAAAGCCATCACGAACCGCCTTTTTCAGGGCGACTGTCTGGATATCCTGCCGCGGTTTCCAGAACACAGCGTGCACATGATCCTGTGCGATCTGCCCTATGGCACCACGCAGAACAAATGGGACAGCGTTATTCCATTGGACAAACTCTGGCCGCTCTACCGCCGCGTGCTCAAACCCAATGGCGTTGTGGCGCTGACCGCGCACAGCGTCTTCACGGCAAAACTGATCCTCAGCCATGAGGCGTGGTTCAAATACAAGCTCGTGTGGGAGAAGTCGAAGCCGACCAACTTCCTCAACGCCAAAATTCAGCCTCTGCGCAAGCACGAGGATGTGTGTGTCTTCTATGACAAGCAACCCACCTACAACCCGCAGATGCGAAACGGCACCCCTTACGACAAAGGGATAAGGAAAAACCAGTTGTCGGGCAGTTACGGCGATTTTCTGCCCGCGCGCGTCCGCAGCAGCGGCAACCGGTATCCGACCGATGTCATCTACTTCAAGACCGCGGAGAGCGAGGGACCGGTTTGGCATCCCACCCAAAAGCCGGTGGAACTGGGCCGCTACCTGGTGCGGACATTCACGAATCCGGGCGATCTTGTGTTGGACAACGCGTTCGGCAGCGGCAGCTTCCTCGTCGCGGCCGCCCGGGAAGGCCGGCGCTTCGTCGGCATCGAAAAGAACGAGGCCGTCCATCTCTTCAAGCGCAAGGGCATCGACTATGTCGGTGTGGCCCGCATGCGACTGGCTGAAATCGGCATATGATCACCGCACTCGACATCAAGAAGACCAAGCGCTGGATGACGCTGGCCGAAATTCCGGCCGGCATCTCGTGGGCCGGCCTTGGGCTGACCTACCTGACGGGCTTCTTCCTCATGTTGAAGGCCACCAGCTTCCAGATCGGCCTGCTGACCGCCATCCCGGCCTTGTGCAGTCTCTCCTCGATCCTCGGCGGCCACCTGCTCGGACGCTGGAAAAGCCGGCGCGCCTGCGTGGTGAGCATCCAGTTCGTTTTTTATCTCAGTTTCGCGTTTCTCGGCGCCATTCCCTTCCTGTTTCATGCGTTCGCGCCCGCCACGCAGGTTTGGCTCGGGCTGGGTCTGTTGGCCGCCGCTTATGCGCTGGTGAAAATTCAGGAAATCTTTTGGTATCCCTGGGCCTCGGAAATCGTCCCCGAAGGGCAGCGCGGAAAGCTCTTCAGCCGGCTGTTGATCATGGGCACCCTGATCAACATGCCGGCCAGCTATGTCATCGGCAAATACCTGGACCACCACAACACACTGTCCGGTTTCTTCATCGTATTCGCGGTCTGCGCCTTCATCGGCGCCCTGGTGGGCTTCTTCTACATGAAAATCCCCGATGTCCGGAGTTCGGACGAATCCGGCGGCGCCTCGCTGGGCCGGCAAATGCTCGTGCCGCTCCGGGATCCGCATTTTCGGATGGTCCTGCTGTTCGCGCTCTTCTATACCCTGGAAGGCGGACTGATCGGTCCATTCTCCACCGTCTTCATGATCGAAAGCCTGCGCATCCCCTACACGCACATCGCCCTTTTCGGCATCCTGTCATCCGCCGTCAACGTGCTGTTCCTCGTGGTGTGGGGCTATCTCGTGGACAAGTATGGAAGCCGGCCGGTGCTCCTGATCTGCGCCGCGCCGGCCAGTCTTTTCTATCTCCTCTGGATCTTCAATTCCCCGGAGAACTATCGGCTCATTCCCATCGTCTTCTTCCTGTCGGGGATCACCGCCGCCGGACTCAACCTGGCACTCCAGAACCTCTTGATGGGCTTCTCCACCGGCAAGCACAGCGCCGGCTATCTGACGCTCTACCAGGTCGGGACCGGCCTCATCGGCTTTGCGGCGCCCCTCCTGGGGGGCGCCGTCGTGGAGCTGTTCAAGGACGCGCGCTGGATCGTCGGGGGCTGCCCCATCGGAAAATACCAGGTTCTTTTCGCCGTGGCCGGCGTGCTGTCGCTGCTGCCGCTCTTTTTCATCGTCCGGCTGCACGAGCCCCGCGGCAAGACGGCCATGTTCCTGCTCCGCAACATGATCATGGTCAATCCCCTGAAACTGGCCCTGCACCTGTTCTCCTTTCATCGCAGCGTCAGCGAAAAACAGCGCCTGAGCGCCACGGTCGGTCTGGGCAGCACGGGGAGCCCGATGGTTGTCGGCGAGCTGATCAACTCGCTGGACGATCCCAACTATTTCGTGCGCCACGAGGCGGCGCTCGCGCTGGGCCGGATCCGGGACCGGGATGCCGTCATGCCGCTCATCGCCAAACTGGCCGACGAATACGCCAACATCCAACATGAGGCCGCCTGGGCCCTCGGCAACATCAAGGACGACGTCAGCATCCCGCCGCTCCTCGAAAGCCTGAAAAGCCGCGATCACCGCCTGCGGAGCTATGCCGCCACGGCCCTCGGGGAAATCGGCGCCTCATTGGCCATCGACCCGCTGTGCCAGATTCTGGAACACAGCCAGGACGTCCTGGAAACCACCTGCGCGGCCAACGCGCTCAGCCGGCTCGGCTACAAGAAGGCGCTCTGGAAGACATTGGAGAAACTCGTCGCCAGCGACCAGCCCGTCGTTCGCCGGCAACTCTCGGTCTCCCTGGGCGACCTCCTCGGGGAACAGGGTTTGTTTTACCGGCTCCTGGCGCACGAGGAGAAAATCTATGGCGACGAGGTCAGCCGCATGCTCGCGAAGATGGGCAAGGCCATCGAACGCCGCTGGCAAACCCGACTCGGCGCGCCGAACACCCGCGGCATTCTCCAGGGCTTGAAGCGGATACTGGACCTCTACGAGACCCGGCAATATGCCCCGGCTCTGAAGGAAGTCGTGGACGTCAGCGAGCAATTGTTCGGCCTGGAAATACACCGCTACAACTACCCTCAGGAGATCGGGCGGAAATTCCTCAAGGAACTCCTGGGCCAGAACGAGGCGCTCGGCAACCGCGTGTATTGGGAGGAATGCCTGCTCTCCATCTTCGAGCTGAACCTGATGTTCAAGTCCACGGAAGTCCGGTAAGCCCTTATGGCATGGTTCAACGGTTCACGGTTGAGCGGTTCACGGTTGGGTTTTTCGCCCACAATCCGATGCTACTCTGCGAAGTGATGACCCGTCCTCCGTAGCAGTCTCACTGCGGAGGGTGGAAGCCCCTTCGCTACGAAGCACGAGCAACCTTGGAACTGTGAACCATTGAACCGTGAACCCGGCCGCCCTTATACTTACACGTGCCGTTCGGGCTTGGATTCCGTCGGGATCGGTTGCACCGTGTTGTCGGCGCCGATCACCAGTCCCGCCGCCCGCAGCACGTCGTTGGCCTTCGACAAAGCCGACAGCCGGGCCCTCTCCGCGGCGATCTTTTCCACGGCGGCTGCGCCCGACCACTTGGCCAGATTCTCCAGCGCCTTGCCCGACAATCGCGCGATTTCCATGACCTGCTTGAAACCGTCCTCGTTCTGCATATAGAAACGGACCCCATCCGCGACCCGCTTCACCGTCAGACGCGCTTCTTCCGTCTCGCCGCTTGAGGCGGCACCCGCTCCACCCGGCTTGCGTTCCTTGCGGGTGTACAACTTGAATTCGTCCAAGCCCATGGTCTTCCGCCAGTACATTCCGGGAGGACATTCCTTGGGCGGTATCTTCCCCTTCACCACTTGTCCTTCGATATAGTCTGTCATGTTATCGGTCTCCGGGTTGTTGTGTCTTGGTGGCGAATCTATAACTGCACAGGAGGCGTCCCTTCCCGGGATGCTTCCTGAGCACGCATTGAAAAGATGGCATATTGCCGATCAGAGCGCAATTCCGAAATTATCGATTCCGCTGAAAGCTGAAAAACCTGATGGCCGGCGAGGCCGCCGTCCCTTTCGCGCAATTCGCAGAAGATTCCAAGAGGTTTAGGGAGGGTCCCGATTCGTCGGGACCGTCCGGTTTGAATTTTTCAGCAGAATCGACTATCAAGAACAGAGCGCCCGGTTCGCCTTTCGATAGCCCGCTTGAACGTATTCGGGACTCCCGACACAGGGGATTCCTCCGGCATCGAGGTTGACCGGCGCGGCGGAGCCCGTGCCGCTGTTCCACCCGCCTGCGAGAGGTGCCGGTCTCGCGGCGCGCGGAGGGATTCGTCTCCGTCCGCCCCACGAGTCCAACAACGAGCTTGCTTTTCAAGGGACGAGTCGTGTACCCTTCCTTATAGATTTCAGCATGAAGAGCGTATACATAGAGACTTCGATTCCCAGTTTTTTCTACGAGACCAGGCAAGAACCGGAGATGGTTGCCCGAAGGACCTGGACGCGGGAATGGTGGGATCGGTATCGTGATGGCTATGAACTTGTTACGAGCGAGGGCGTCGTTGCAGAACTGGAGGAAGGCGAGTACCCGACGCAGGCGGATGCTGTTGCCCTGGTAGCCGGGCTTCCACGGCTGGATATGCCGGATACAATTGCAGATATTGTTGATACATATATTTCCAATCATCTGATGCCGCAGGAACGCCTTGGTGATGCCTTGCATGTGGCTCTCGCGTCTTACCATAAGTGCGATTTCCTGCTCACGTGGAATTGCAGTCATATCGCAAATGCGAACAAGTTTGAACATATGCGAATAATCAACACACGACTAGGGCTCTTTGTTCCCGCACTGGTCACGCCGATGGAACTATGTACGGAGGATATGTCATGACTGATTTAACACTACAACGAG
Organism: Lentisphaerota bacterium; assembly: GCA_016199105.1. Taxonomy (GTDB): domain Bacteria; phylum Verrucomicrobiota; class Kiritimatiellia; order JAAZAB01; family JAAZAB01; genus JACQHI01. The sequence goes on from JACQHI010000134.1 coordinate 6,790, forward strand.
TGTGGGATGCCAGAAAGGCCATATCGGAACGATGTGGATTTGATTCCCGTAAGCTAGTTCATTTCTATCAGACTCGACGGAGGGCAGATGATTCAACAAAAGGATCAAAGCGACAAGCGACAGACCGCGGACGGCCTGCCACTTGCGCTTCATCCTGATCGGCCTTGAAGGAGAGGAAAGCCGTGCCGCATATTCTTGCATTCACTTCAGGGCCACAAGACTGGCAAGCATTGCTCGCTGACCCTATAAAGCATTGGAAATCTGGCTACTCGGCTCGCACCTTGGCCCATAGCTGGGAAGCGGCAAACGGCTTCCCTTCCGAGGTAGCCACACCATTTGCTCAGAGTACCGAGCCATTGCTGGCAAACATCACCCCACTTCTTGCAGTTCCAGAGTTCAAGGTTCCGCTGCCCGGCGGAGTGCGTGCGTCGCAGAATGACATCTTTGTTTTGGCGCGTTCCTCGTCAGGACCGGTGTCTATCATGGTTGAAGGCAAAGTCAATGAATCCTTCGGCCCTACCCTTGATGAGTGGCGGGATGAAGCCTCTCCCGGCAAAGAGGAACGCCTGAGCTTTCTTTTACACTCGCTTGGCCTTGGCACCATTCCCGCAGGCTCCATCCGTTATCAGCTTCTTCATCGCGCCACGTCGGCCATAATCACGGGCGAGCAATATCGCGCCGCAGCCGCTGTTCTTCTCATTCACTCCTTCAGCCAGGAACGTACCGGCTGGTCAGACTACGAAGCGTTTTCACGTCTATTTGGGGTTGATGCGGAGATTGGTTCGCTTCAGCGTCTTGGAAGCGCTTCAAGTGTCCCACTCTTTGGCGTCTGGATTGTGGGCAACCCGTTGTTCTTGCGAAGCTGAGGCGCCATGACCCAACCAGTCATTCCAGCGGACCGGCAAAAAGCTACGCTTTTTTCCGTCCGATGAATTCGCCCGTTGCGGGAGAGCAAAGAACTGTCTTAAAGGGATCGTTCCCGGGGTGAAGGGGCGGCGCGTTGCAGTCGGCGAAACAGGGGTTGGAGAAACAACTTCCCGGCTTCCCCCTCGGCCTCGAATCGAACGTACGCCTCGTCCGTCGCCGTATAGTCGAAATGCCGGCCTTCCGCTTGAGCCCGTATGACCCCCCGGGGACCCACGAACCGGCCGACAGCGCCCGTCTCCAGCGTGATGGCGATGCAGCCGCGGTCCTCGGTAAATTCTTTTAACAGCAGGCCCGTCGTTGCATAGAAACGACCGCTCTTCGCGGCGCGCACGATCGCTTCCGCGGTGCGCGCTTCCGCCCACACCATGTTGAAGGCGTTGTTGAAGTCCGCCACATCATGAAAGTCATCGTTGGCAAACCCCCACAATCTGTCGCCGCCCGTCAAAAGCTCATCCCAAAAATCGGTATATTGCGGAAGGCATCCCCGGGCGCGCAGGCGTTCCGTGCCGTAGTGACCGTTGAATATCTCGATCCCATCCGGCCGCGCGTCGAACGCCAGTATTTTCCGGCGCGACCAATAGTCGTCGTCTTTGTTAGGCCGCGGATGACATACAAGCGTCAACATATCGGGCCCGCTTTGCGCAAGCGCCTCGCGCAACGGCACGCCGGTGAGGGGCGCCGCCGAGGGGCCCACGAAAAGGAGATCGAGTCCCTGGCTGTGCTCGAATCCCTGAAGAAAAACCAGTTCTGGAGTGGCGGCTTCGACCGCCCCGAGCTCCGTGACACGGTTGTGATCGGTCACCGCGAGAAAATCCGCGCCGATGTCGCGATACAGTCGCGCGGCCTCGGCCAACGGAACGGATCCGCAGACGCTGCCCTCCTTGCAGTGACAATGAAAAACGCCCCGAAGCCACTGTCCGCGCGGCCCGCGATAGGGATTATGGAATTCGGCGTCCATCGTCGTCAGGCATCGCGGGAAGGAGCGGCTATCCGCAAGGTTCGATGCCGGCCGAATCCTTCCACGGTAATGGCGCCATCGGACTCGAGTGACACGACCGCATAGGCATTGTTTTCCCGTCCGGGACCGACCACCATGGCGGCGGATCCGATGTACGGAATCCCGCGGAGTGTGGCGCAGGGACCGTCGTGATGGTGCCCTTGGAATACCGCGCGAACATTGCCGTGCCGCTCGAAGATGCGCCGGACCGCCGGGGCATTTCGGACCAGATGGGGATCCGGCAGGTCGTTCCAGAGACGGTCATCCAGATTTTCGTGAGTGAAGACGATGACGGGCATATTCCGGTGGATTTCCATGTCCCGGGCCAGCCATGCCATCTGCGCTTCGGAGATCCAGGCGTCATCCCAGTGGAAATTGCCCGGCGTGAAATCCGACCCATCCTGACGGCAATTGCCGTCCAGGACGACAAAATGGAATCCCTGGCGATCGAAGGAATGGTAAGCCGGCTCGCGGGCGCCATACAGGCGAAGGAATTCCTCCTTCGTCAGAGTCACCAAATCGTGGTTTCCAAGAACGGTCACCCGCTCGCCATGGAATGTCGCGGTGACCTCGCGGACCGCGGCAAGGAACCGGAGTTCCATCGCCTTGTCGGCCACCGCATCGATGGAATCCCCCAGATTGACGGCCATCGGCAGGTTCCGCGCGTTGAAGTCGGCGATGCAGTCCCGCAACTTGTCCAGCGAGTCGCGGCAATGCCGATTTCCATAGACTTTTTCGGCGTAATGCGAATCCGCGAACAGGCCGAACGAAAACGCGGGTCCTGTCGCCGGGTCAACCGCAGGATCGGAAGGTGTCATCGCCATATACCTTTCGCATGTCATTGCTTTCTAATCCGCACGCGGCCCGAGGAATTTCCATCGCCCCGGGACCGGAAAATCATCCGCAAGGCTCTCTCGCTGCCATAGGCGGTGATATTCAGCTTCCAGATCGAAGGCTCGGCGGTTGCCATCGCAAAGCCGGGGGCTTCGATCCCCAGCTCCACGAGACAAATCGAGCGGACCTCGATCGGCGCAGAATCACTCTCCGGTTTCAGTTCTATCTCATATTGCCGAGCTTCATCGCAGATTCGCGTGATATTCATATCCAGCGTGCTCCATGCGGTTCCGGCTTGAGCCTCCCATTGGCCCGCCAGGAACGGATCGTGTATTTTCGCGTCGCGCTCGATAACCAATGTCAAACCGGTCTGATAGGCGGCCAGCCGGCGCAAGATGGGCGCCGCCGCGGAACGGAGCGTCCGGAAACGCAAGGCCGAGACGGTTCGCGGCGCGAAGGCGTCGATTTTCTTGTGGCCGACGGCCGTGCCTTTCACGAGTTCCTCCCAATGGCCGTTCTCATTCCCCTCAATCACGTACTCCCGTATTCGTTCTCCCAGCGTGATATCTTCCATGGAAACGACATGATCCACCGTCTGGGCCTTGTCGAATGGAAGCTCGATCCGGTTCCCTTGTCCGCGGGTTTCCGCAAGGCTTTGTCCGAATCGCCGGCGGATTTCGGCGCCGAACTCGGAAGCCCGCTTGACGTCCGGGTCCGGAATAAGACCGGTGGTGTCCGGCTGGCTGTTCAAAAGCAACACAGCCCCGTGTCCCACCGACCGGTAATAGACACGCATGAGGCGCTCGAGGCTTTTGAGCGTGTGCTCGGTGTTCCGATTCCAAAACCAGTAATGGTCGCGGATCGTCGTATCCGCCTCGATCGGGAGCCAGACATCGCCGTCCGGCGCGCCGTGGGCGGCTGTCGCCACGCCGGTGCGGGCATCCCGGGCGCGCACCGCGTTCCAGGCGGGATAAGGAGCGTGGCCGGATTCGTTGCCCACCCACCGCAGGGTCGCCTGGGGTCCCTGAAAGATCATGGCGTGCGGCGTATATCGTTGGAGGATGTCGGCGACATCGATCGCCAGACTTCCGTCGAACCAGACCTCGGCCACGTCGCCGTACAACGAAAGCAGTTCGGTCAACTGCCGGCGGAAAACGAGCGTATAGCGTTCCTGCTCCCGGGGCGTGGGACAGCGCCCCGCGAGGCCTGCGTTGAAACAGGAATCCTGTGGGGCGAGGTAGATCCCCAGACGCATGCCGTGGCGGCGGCACGACGTCGCGAGTTCGGAAACCAGGTCGCCTTTCCCGCCGCGCCACGGCGTTTCCTTGACGCCGTAGTCGCTGGACTTCGTCTGCCACCAGCAAAAACCGCCGGCATGTTTGGCCACCAGAACGATCTGCCGGGCGTCAAACGATCGGGCCACTTCAATCCATTGTTCCGTATCCAGCGCTTTCGGATTGATGGCATCGAGCGGCGTCGAATGATTGTCGCGCTGGCGATCCTGCCAGGTGGCCGGGTCGAGGCACACAAACATCTCTGTTTCCATGTCGTGCCAGTCCACCTGGCTCCGGATCGGGCGGGCAATTTCAACCATGGGTTATACTCCGCACGTCACTCGATGTGTTCGATCGTGCCTTATAGGCTGAAAACTGCCATACAAAACAAGAATGTTAACCACGGATGGCACGGATAGCACTGATATGGAATGGGTTAACCACGATCATTCTTGCCCCTCCATCCGTGTCATCAGTGTAATCCGTGGTTGATCTCATTGGGTTGCGGGCGCTCGCCCGCGTCAGGCGCCGTGGAATTCGCGGATGCTGTCCGCGCAATCGAAAATGAACGTCAGCAGCGCCACGCGAATCCACATGCCGTTGCGGACCTGCCGCCAATAGACGGCCCGGGGATCGTGGTCCACCTCGACGGCGATTTCCTGGCGGCGCGGAAGCGGATGCAGGATGACCGCATGAGGTTTGAGCCGTTTCAAGTGTTCGGCCGCGAGACTGAACCGGGAGATATCGATCTTCCGGCTGTCGCCCTTCTGCTCGTCCCACTCGTCCTGGATGCGCGTCATGTAAATGGCGTCCGCTTCGGGCATGACCTTTTCGAAATCGGCGCCCACCTCGAAGTCCGACCCCGAGGCCCGCAGCAGGTCCAGGATGTCTTTTCCGATTTGGAGCGGCTCCGGTGCGATGAAGTACTGTTTGACGCCCTCGAATTTCGTCAGCAATTGGGAGAGCGAGCGCACGGTGCGGCCGCGCAAAAGGTCCCCGACGAACACGATCGTTTTCCGGTCAATGCCGCCCCGCCGCTCGAAGCTTCGCTGGAGGGTATAGATATCCAGGAGCGCCTGGGTGGGATGCTGGTCCTTGCCGGAACCGGCGTTGACGATGGGCACCGGCCGCTCGGCATTCGACAAGACCCAGGCCATCTTCTCCGCCAGGCCGCCGACGGCGCTCCGCATGACGATGACATCCGAAAACGAGCTGAACGTGCGGACGGAATCCTCCTGCGTCTCGCCCTTCACTTCGCTGGACGTGGCGGTGTCGCGCACCTCGACCGTCTTCATGCCGAGCATCTGGCAGGCGGAATGGAAGGAGAGGAACGTCCGGCTGCTCGGCTGGGTGAAGTACAGCATGGCGGTTTTATGCGACAATTGCGCCCGGAGAAAATCCATGCCGGCTTTGCTTTTGGCGATCTGCCGGACGCGCGTGGCGGTGGCGCCCAATTCCTCCAACTGCCGCCGGTCGAACTGCTGGGCGATCAGCACGTGAAAGAGCCGGCCGTTCTTCTGGAACGAGAGCGCTTTTTCGGCCAGGCTCATCGCCTGAAGCTGATCCCACGAAACCTCCGACAATGCGCGCGGTCGCTGCATACTCAGTCTCCCTTCCCTGTCATGGTGGCCACGATCAACGCCTTGATGGTGTGCATCCGGTTCTCCGCCTGATCGAACACCTTGGAAAACGGAGCCTCGAACACATCGTCGGCGACCTCGAGCGCCCCCGTTTTGCGGGTGACATCCGTATCGTGATTATGGTACGCGGGCAGGCAGTGAAGAAAAATGACTTCCCCCATGTTTCCCGTGCGGCGGATCATCGCCATGTTGACCTGATACGGACGCAGCAGGCGCAGGCGCCGGCGAAACAGCGCCTCCTCGCCCATCGACGCCCAGACATCCGTGTACAGAACGTTGGCGCCGCGCACGCCTCCGCGGGGATCGTGCGTCACCGTCACGCTGCCGCCGTTCCTTCGCGCAAGCGCCCGCGCCCGCGCCACGAACAGGCGGTCCGGCGAAAGCGCCACCGGCGTGCAATCCACGAA
>JACQHI010000025.1 GCA_016199105.1 Lentisphaerota bacterium
CCCATGGCGCTGGGACCGATCCTTGGCGGGTGGGCGATCGCCCGGTACGGGGAAGTGCCGGGCATTCGGATCGCCTTTGGCATCGCCTTCGTCCTCGGCCTCGTGTCCATCGGTGTCGTGAAAGTGCTGATGCCGGACGACACCCCTTCGAAAGCCGCGTCGTATTCGGTGTGGGGCATGGCCCGGCATATCCGGGGCCCGCTCCGGGTGCTTCTGATCGCCGATATCCTGATCCGGTTTGCGGAACAAATTCCCTATGCCTTCGTGGTCATCTGGGTCATGGCCAACAACGGGTTAAGCGCTCCGCAATTCGGCGTCCTGACGGCAATCGAGATGGCGACGGCCATGATCGTTTACATTCCCGTCGCCTATTTTGCGGATAAGCACAGGAAGAAGCCGTTCGTGGTCATGACCTTCGCCTTCTTTACGCTCTTTCCCCTGACACTGATGTTTTCCACCACGTTCCCCGCGCTCGCGCTGGCTTTCATCGTGCGGGGCCTGAAGGAATTCGGGGAGCCGACGCGCAAGGCCCTGATCATGGATCTGGCGCCGGATGACGCCAAGGCGGGGGCCTTTGGGACCTATTACCTCATCCGGGATCTCGTCGTGGCCGCCGGCGCCCTGGCGTCGGCGCCCCTGTGGACTATCTCGCCGCAGGCGAATTTCATGGCCGCCTTCGTGTGCGGCCTCGCCGGCACCGCTCTCTTCGCCGCCTTCGGCAGCGACCGAATTGATTCCCGGGAGGGCCACACTCCGTGTGACCGACCTGCGACTGGATGAAGACCGGTCGTGTGGAACCCGACCCTCCCAGTCACACAACCCGGCTTTCTTCTTGCATCCCCATTTCGCGTGTGGCATGAATAGCCCAACTTCGGAAGCCGGTATGCAATCAAAACCCAAGAACCAATCAAACCAACACGGTCACGACAGAGCGTGACCCTCCCAACAACAGATTTTTGCAATGGAGGGCCGCGCCCCGTCGCGGCCAAAACCATTGTTTCACAGGTTCTCGTACGAAAGGGCGACGCTTGATGTCATCGGTGGAGTCCAAAACGGGGGACGCCCGGACGGATCGCGTGTTCTTTATCGAGCCGGCCCAGGGCCGGCTTTCTCTGAAACTCCTTGAACTCTGGGAAGCGCGGGAACTCCTTTTTTTTCTCGTCTGGCGCGACTTGAAGGTGCGCTACAAGCAGACGGTCCTGGGCGCCGCCTGGGCGATTCTCCAACCCGTGATGACCATGGTCGTATTCAGCGTCTTTTTCGGCCGCCTGGCCAAGGTGCCGTCGGACGGCCTCCCTTACCCGGTATTCGTGTTCACGGCGCTCCTGCCGTGGCAGTTGTTTGCCTATGCCCTGACCGAGTCCAGCAACAGCCTGGTCGGCAATCAGAATCTGCTGAGCAAGGTGTATTTTCCGCGCCTTGTGTTTCCGTTGGCGCCGCTGCTGGCCGGGCTGGTCGATTTTACCATCGCCTTCGTCGTGCTCCTGGCCCTGATGGCGTTTTATGGAATCGTTCCGACACTGGCCATTCTGACCCTTCCGCTTCTCGTTCTGCTGGCGATCCTGACGGCGATGGCGGTGGGGTTGTGGCTGTCCGCCCTGAATGTGCAGTATCGCGATGTTCGCTACACCATCCCCTTCCTGACGCAATTCTGGCTATTGGCCACGCCGATCGCCTATTCCAGCAGTCTCGTGCCGGAACCGTGGCGGGCGCTGCTCGGCTTGAACCCCATGGCCGGCGTGGTGGAGGGATTCCGCTGGGCGTTGCTGGGGAAGGGCGGCGGAAGCGTGTCCCAGTTGGTCATCTCCACCGCGATTGTCGGTATTCTTCTGATCGGCGGACTCGTGTATTTTCATCGCATGGAACGAACCTTCGCGGACCGGGTATAAGTTGGGTATTACTCATGAACGATATTGCCATTCGCGTGAAAGGACTGGGCAAGCTGTACCGGATCGGCGCGAAGGCCGAACGCTACCAGAGCCTGCGCGATGCCCTAGTGGACGCTCTGAAGGCCCCGTTCCGACGGAAGGAAGCCGTGCCCACCCTATGGGCGTTGAAGGACGTTTCCTTCGCGGTCAACCATGGGGAAGTGCTCGGCATCATCGGCCGGAACGGCGCGGGGAAGAGCACGCTCCTGAAAATTCTCTCCCGCATCACGGACCCCACCGAGGGGTGCGCCGAGATCCATGGGCGGGTGGGGTCCCTGTTGGAAATCGGCACGGGCTTTCATCCCGAACTGACCGGGCGCGAAAACATTTTCCTGAACGGCGCCATCCTGGGCATGAAGAAGCGGGACATCGAGCGGCAGTTCGACGCCATCGTGGACTTCTCCGAAATCGGGCAGTTCCTGGACACGCCCGTCAAGCATTACTCGAGCGGCATGTTCATGCGCCTGGCGTTCTCCGTGGCGGCGCACCTGGAATCGGATATTCTCATGGTGGACGAAGTCCTCGCCGTGGGCGACGCCAAGTTCCAGAAGAAATGCATGGGCAAAATGGGGGACGTGGCCGCGAAAGGGCGGACGGTCCTTTTCGTCAGCCACAACATGGCGGCGATCCAGCGTCTCTGCCGGACGGGGCTATACCTGGATGCCGGGCGGATCAATTATTGCGGAAGCGCGTCCGAGGCGGTCGCGCGCTATCAAAAGGCTTTTGTCTCCGATGGAGCGGCGGTTCCCGATGAACGGAGCGTCCGGGAGGGGGATATCCGCTTCATCCGCTGGGAAACGATCCGGGCCGACCCGTTGCTTCCGCCCCACAGTTGCCAGTCGCGCGATCAGGTCGTTTTCAAGTTCACGCTCGTCAGTCGCCGCCGGGTGAATGAAGCGGCCGTCTTGTTTGCCGTGTGGAGTCTGGACGGCACTTTGTTGCTGGCCGCCGGCAGCCGCGATCAGGGGCGCGAGCCATTCGATATCCAGGAGGGGACGCACTCGGTCCTGGTCAGAACGAGACTGCCGCTCAAGGCCGGCCTGTACCAGTTGGACATCAGCCTGTACGCATCCGGCCTTGGACAATTGGATCGCTGGACGGCAGAGCCCAGGTTGAACGTTCTCCCGCGCCTGGATACCCAACTGGCCGAATCGTGGCATGGCCTGTTGAACGAAGAGGTGGGCATCGATCTCGTCGAATAGCAGCCTGTCGGACTTAACCAACGGTTAAGTCCGCAGGCTGCTAGACGGCCCTGCTTTCGCGGGTGCTTTCAGCCGCAACCTCCGCGCAGCAGGCCAGCAGTTGGCGGGCGGAGACGGACCAGTCGAAGGCGGCAGCGCGCCGGAGACCGTGCGCGCGCCAGGCCGCCAGCGTCGCCGGCGAGCGGCACGCCGCCGCCGCGCGCGCGGCGGCCGCCGCTTCATCGCCCGGATCCAGCTCCTGCTCGGGATGTTTCAGGATTTCAGGCAACGCCCCGCGGTTCGAGCACAGGACCGGCACGCCGCGCGCGGCGGCTTCCAACACCGGCAAGCCAAACCCCTCGTACCACGAGAACTGCCAGAGCATGAGCGCATGCGTCAGCCACCAATCGCGCTCGCCGGCCGGGCGCCAGCCCAGCAGGCGCACCCGGTCCGTGATGCAAAGGTCGTCGGTCATCCTGCGCCAGAATGCGATGCCGCAAAAATCGCGGCCGCTCAGGATCAACTCGAGGTCCAGCCCGTGGTCGTGCACGACGCGGGCGAAGATGCGCAACAGGCCGTCCACGTTCTTGTTCAGCGCCAGCGCGCCGGCATAATAAATGTAGGGCCGCGCCGGCGCCGGTTCGGGCGGCTCGACGAGAGCCGTCGGCGACGGCGCATCCGCGCCGGGATAAATGACGCGAATGCGCTCCTCCGGCACGCCCAGCAGCGCCGTCACGTCGCGTCGCGTGCATTCGGAAATGGCGATCAGCGCGTCGCAGCGGTTCACGCGCGCCAGGGCTTGGCGTTGATAGACGCCCGTGTTTTCCTTGAAATAGCGCGGTAACCGGAGTGGAATGAGATCATAGACAATCCCCACCACGCGTCGCCGTGAGGTGTGCCCGAGCGGCACGAGCTCGGTCGTAGCCAGAAAAACACCCGGCTGTCCCGGCCGCCCGGCGCCGGGCACGGCCAGCCCGTGTGTCCAGCACCACTGGACGACGCGATCCGGCCACGGAATCAGACGATGCCGGCCCCGCGCGGGCGGCGCTGTCCGGCAATAGGCTTCATAGAGCGCGCGGCGCGCTCCAAACCCACCCAGCCGAAACACCAGGTCCAAGGACCAGTCGGGCAGGGCGCTCGTGCTTCGTAGTCCGGCGGCCGCCGCCACGTGTTCCACCAAAGGCCGCACATAATGGCTGATGCCGCCTTCCAGCAGCAGCGGCAAGGCGTCAATGGCGAGCCGGGTGGACATAGCCATGCACTATGACAGATGCCGGGCGCTGCGGCAAGTGCGTACTCCCCACGGCCAGCAATTCGCATCTTGCAAGCCCCTGCGGGATTCCCTACAGTAGCCCGCATGAAGACGGTCACACAAGGGCGGTTGTTCCTGCTGACGGGCTTGTCCGGGTCGGGCAAGAGCACGTTGGGCCATCTGCTGGTGAGCCATTGCCGTAGGCCGCCACCCCTTGGGGAACATCGCGCCGGTTCAGTTTATGACGCGTGAAATTACTTCAAAGAGGTATGACGAGAATGTTGCGCGAGAGGGGTTGCAATTTCAAAAAGATAATTATTACGAGCCAAAAGATCCCCAGAAGCAAAAACGGATCGAGGTGGTGCTTCAGGCGCTGGCGCCTGCTCCCGGGGAAATGATACTCGACATCGGCTGCGGGGTCGGCACCTTCGCTTTCCATGCGGCAAAAGCCGGGGCTTCGACCCTGGGGATCGATTATTCCGCCGCATCCATCAGAGTCGCCGAAACCCTTGTCGGACACTATGGCCTGGCCGGCCGGGCCCGTTTTGTGATGGGCAGCGCGTTGGACCTTCCGTTCGACAATGCCAGCTTCGATAAGGTCGTCTCCGCGGATTTTATCGAGCATATCACCGACCAGGAAAAATATGCTTTCTGCCGTGAGATTACCCGCGTGCTGAAGCCGGGCGGGCGCATAGTGATCTTCACCCCTAATCTGCGCAGGGAAAAGATCGGCAACGGCTACTGGGTCATCCGTCATTATCTTTTCGGCGACAGGGTTCCTGTCACCGACTTGCATTACGGCTTGATCACCCGTTTCGGGTTTGGGCAAATCATGCGAGTGAACGGCTGGAAATACTCATTGAAATATATCGATATCGGCAGACCTTATCTTGCCGTCCTGCCGCTGCTTCGGGATTTCTTGAGTCTTAATCTGTTATGGGTCGTTTGTCCTGGCCGGTCGGGCAAAGGGGTGTAGTGCTTTGCCTTTCCCGCTTGCAAGCCCGGCTGGGGTCTCCTACAGTCACCCGCATGAAGACGGCCACACAAGGGCGGTTGTTTCTGCTGGGTAACGGGCCGCTGACCGAAGGGTTCGAAAACGTATGTCAGCCATTCTTGGCTGACTTCCCCTTATGTCAGTGGCCCCCATGCTCCAATCCCTGAAATCGATAGTGCGATCGCTGCTGGCGGCGGCCGGATATCGGATCGACCGGACCCCGCGCGCATTGCTCCGCCATCCGGAAGCCGCCCTGAAACTCACTCTGGATCTTGTGATCGCCGATTATGTCGCCAGGCGCGGAACCGGGGATTTCTTTTTTATCCAGGTGGGGGCCTTTAACGGTGTGGATGCGGATCCGATCCGCAAGCATGTCGTCGCCCGGGGTTGGCGCGGGATCTTGGTGGAACCGCAACCCGATGTTTTCCAAATCCTGTCCCGGAATTATCAGGGGTATCCGGGACTCGAACTGGTCAATGCCGCCATCGCGGACACCCGCGGCAAACGGGAGTTGTTTGTGGTACGGAACGATGACCCGAACCTTCCGAACCTGCTCGGGGGGCTTGCGTCCTTCGACCGGACGGTGATCCTGAAACACAAATGCGTGTTGCCGCGGATTGAGTCCATGGTGCAAACCATCCGGGTTCCCTGCCTGACGTGGACGGATCTCCTGGACACCTATCGGGTGCGGACGATCGACCTTCTGCAAATCGACGCGGAAGGCTACGATTCCGAAATCATTGCGCTGGCGTTGAACGGCCCGGTTAAGCCCCGGATTATCCATTTCGAACATATCCACCTCGAACCGGAGGCGCTCGAATCCTGTTTCGAGCGCCTGATCGCCGCCGGCTATCGCCTGGCCATGGAAGACCGGGACACCATCGCCTGTCTGCCGGACTGATCTGTCGTTTCCCACTTGCAAGCCCGCGTGGGGTTCCCTACAGTAACCCGCATGAAGACGGTCACACAGGGGCGCTTGTTTCTGCTGACGGGCCTGTCCGGCTCGGGCAAGAGCACGTTGGGGCATCTGCTGGTGAACCATTTGAATCAGTATGGGGTGCGCAACGCCTATCTTCTGGATGGCGACGCCGCCCGCGCGTTCTTCGATGGCGACTCGGCGTTCGACGCGGAGGCGCGCGACGCGATGACCCGGCGGATGGCCTTCGCCGCCCTGACGATGACGCAGAACAATGTGGACGTCGTCATGGCCAATATCGCCGGCCTCCGCGCCACGCGGCGTTTCCTGCGCCGGAAATTCGCCGATTTCATCGAGATATTTCTCGATGTGGACCTGGACACGCTGATCCGGAACGATGTGAAAGGCCTGTACAAGACGCGGCTGGCAGCGGAACGGCCGATGCTGGTGGGGGTGGATATTCCCTATGAGCGGCCGGAATCGCCGGAGCTCGCCGTGTTTCCCCACCGGGAAACGCCGGAGGACAGTCTCAAGCGAATTCTCGAGTTTCTCGCGCACCGCGGTCCCATCATGGGCACCAAGGCGGACACGCTCGCCAGCTTGACCGCCTATGTCAAACGGTCGCGGATTCTGCCGCAGGTTGTGCTGACGTGGGACCATCTGACCCGCGACCCGGTCGGGCAACTCCACCGGGTGCGCGGCGCGCTGGGCGCGGGCCCCTATATCCTCCGCAGCTCGTGCCGCGCCGAGGATGCCCGGTCGAAATCCAATGCAGGCGCCTTCAAATCCGTGCCGGATGTGCCGGACGAGGGCGCCGCCTTTCAAACCGCCGCGCGGCGCGTACGGGATTCCTACGCAGAAAAAGGCGTCGAAAAACCGGACGCGGAACAGATTCTCGTGCAACCGATGCTGGCCCGTGTCCGGATGGCCGGGGTGGTATGCACGCGGTACAAGGCCGCCGATTCGCCGTATTATGTGGTGAATTACGACGACCGCACCGGCCGCACGGAAACCGTCACCAGCGGCTGCGGCGGCGACATGATTTTTATCAGCCGTTTCCTCCGGCATGAGGAACTCGGCGCCTGGCAGGCGCTGATCGACGCCGTGCGGGAGCTGGAGGAGCTCTATCCCAAGTTTCCCGTCGAGGTCGAATTCGCGGTGCTTGAAGCCGGGGAGGTTGTGGTGCTGCAATGCCGCGCCCTCCATGTGCATTCGCCCTCGGTGTCGCTTGAACAGAGCGCCGGCGAATTGATCCAGGAGTTGAAATTGCGGCTCGACCGCTACCGGCTTCCGCAACCCCATCTGCCGGGCGCCGACACGATTCTGTCGGACATGGCCGATTGGAATCCTTCGGAAATGATCGGCGACCGGCCCTCGACCCTCGCCTATTCCATTTACCGGGAGCTGGTCACCGACCGCACCTGGCACGAGGCCCGCGCGTCGCAGGGCTATTTCGACGTGCTGCACGCCAATCTCATGCTGTCCATGGCGCGCAAACCCTACATGGATACGCGCATGAGTTTTGCGTCGTTGACGCCGGCGGCGTTGCGCCCCGCGACGCGGGAACGACTCGTCACCCTTTATTTGGACGCGTTGCGGCGGCAACCGCAGTTGCACGACAAGGTCGAATTCGACCTTCTTTATACGTGCTTCGACCTGGGCGTCGAGCGGCGCATCCGGGCGCGGAACGGGCTCGCCGAGACGGAAATCGCCGAGCTGCTTGCAAGCCTGCGCGAGCTGACCAACACACTCGTCGCGCATGCGGAACGCGACA
>JACQHI010000012.1 GCA_016199105.1 Lentisphaerota bacterium
AGATTAAGAATACATCCCTCCCTAAGCACCCAAAACCAATAACCTTTCCCCCTAACCCCTATCACCCACCACCCGTCACCCTTTTCCCTCGCCCCGCCCCCTCCCCTCTGGCATCGGACTTGCTACCCCGTGAATCGAATATTGTGTAAAGGAGCAACACATGAGAATCAGCGAAAACATGATCAGCAACCTGCTGGAACGTAATCTGACCCTCACCAAAGACGGCATTTACGACCTGCAGGAAAAAGTCACCTCCGGAAAACAGATTCTGGTTCCCTCCGACGATCCCGGCGCCTACGAGACCATCTTGCGCATCCGCAGCCAACAGAGCGCTTTGCAGCAGAAAATAACGAATTCCGATAATCTCTCCCTGGATCTCTCCATCTCGGACGGCGTGCTCAGCAATATCACCGATATGCTGCACCGCACCTCCGAATTGGTTGTCATGGCCAGCGATGGCAGCAAGGCGCCGGCTGACCGGGTTGACATGGGCCTTGAAGTGGACATGATGCTCAATCAACTGGTGGATTTGGCCAATTCCAATCTGGGCGGCCGCTACATCTACGGGGGACTCCGCACCGACACCCCCCCCTACACCATCGTCACGAATGCCGAGGGCCGGATCACGGCGGTTAACTATCAGGGCAATACGGGAGTCCGGGAGGTTGAAATCAACCAGAACATCCCCGGCTCCAGCGCCAACAAGGTCGACGCGAACATCCCCGGATCCGACATCACGTCGTCGCAAGCGGTTTTCCAGAACAATCTCACGGATATCTTCAAGACCCTGATTCGCGTGCGAGACGGCATGTTGAACCAGGAAAACCCCATCACGCCCGAAGACGTCCCCGCCGCCGCCGTCGATACGCTTACCGAGCAGATCACCGTCACCCAGGCGTACGAAACCGGGACCCGCGTGACCCTGGGAAGCGACGGCGCCATGCCCGCCCCCTTGATCAACGGAGTCCCCTATTACGCCATTTTCGTGGATGCCACCCACATCCAACTGGCCGCCACCTACGACGACGCCATCAATGGAGTCGCCATCGATTTGACCACGCAGGGGACGGGCACCCACCAGATCACCAAGCAGCAACTGGGAGAGTTGAATGTGGTGCTCGACCATATCTCCAGCGTGCGGGGAACGGTCGGCGCGAATATGCAGCGGGTGTCTCTCAACAACCAGCTTCTCGGCGATCAGGATCTGTCATTGGCGACGACGCTGGGCGCCGCGGAAGACATCGACATCGCCAAAACCATGATCGAATTATCCCAGCGCCAGACCGCCTATGAAGCCGCTCTGCGGATGGTGTCGACCACGCTCCGAATGTCGCTGGTCGATTTCATGTAATGCCTCGGAGTTGCGAGGGGGTGTAGCCGCTCCGCCTTGGACGCCATAGCTCCCAGCGATGGCGGCTCTGCCGGGGCGTTCCCGTTATTCACGGCGGCCCCCGATCCGGATCGGGGGCAAGCTGAGCGTGTACCACGCCCATGCGTGGCCGTGGCTGCAGTTCTCCCCCCTCGCACTCTGAGGCATTACGGTTCCACAAAAAAACAGTGGATTTTTTTTCATAAACGTTCAATCATTCAGGCCCGATGAATTCCGTTTACACCCGAACCATCACCGATGAGGCCCGGCGGCGCGGCATTGCCGTTGAAGTCCTCGAACGCGAAACGCCCATTTTCCTGCTCCGGCACAAGGGCCGCGAGGTGCGCTGCTTCAACGCGTTGACCGACCGCGTCGGCGCGGCAAGCTTCCACCTGGCGCAGGACAAGTTTTGCGCAAACCGGTTCCTGGCCGGCTACGGATTTCCCGTGCCCCGCCAGCTCGCCTTCGACGGGTGGAGCGCCGCCGGGCAATTTCTCAAGAAACACCGGCGGGTGGTGGTCAAACCCCGCCGGGAATGGGGCGGACGCGGCGTGTCGGTGGGGTTGTCCACCCTCCCGGAACTCCGCCAGGCGGTTCGCTATGCCCGAAAATACGGCGAGGATATACTCCTCGAACAGTATGTGGATGGCCTGGATCGGCGGGTGATCGTCGTGAACAACCGTTTCGTGGCGGCAATCGAGCGGCTGCCGGCCACCGTCACCGGCGACGGACGAAGCACCGTCCGTCGGCTGATCCGCCGGAAGAACGCCGCCGCCCGAAAAATCGACCCCAGCAACCGCATCCCATTGGATGCCGAAACCCGGCGCACCCTCTTCGCGGCCGGTCTCACCTTGGCGGCTGTGCCGAAGGCCGGCGACGTCGTCCAGGCGCGGTTCACCTCCAATTTTCACACCGGCGGAACCATCGCGGAGATCACGGAGACCGTGGAGGCGGACCTGGTGAAGGCCGCGCTCAAGGTGGCGAAACTCCTGCAAATTCCCGTTTTGGGAGTGGACTTCATTCTGCAGCCGCGCACCGGGAAATACTGGATCATCGAAACCAGCCCGGACCTGGCCATTTCACCGCCGGAAGGCAGGCGCGTGGCCCGGTTTTTCCTCGATTACCTGTTTCCCAACACCGGGGGCCGGCCGGCATGAACGCGGTCGAGCGGAAACATTTCAAGGTCATCGCCTGCAACGTCCTGCGCCGTGAAACGTATCTGTGCGCCGCCCGTTCCCCGCACGTCACGGATATCGTCATGCTGCCCCAAGGCCTTCACGACCAGCCGGACCTCCTGCGGGAGACACTCCAGCGGGAGATCGCCTCGCCCCTTCAGCCTCATCGCCGGCCCCGCGCCGATATGTTCGAGACGATCCCCCTCGATGCCGAACGGCCGTATGACGCGGTGCTCCTCGTCTATGCGCTGTGCAGCAACGGCGCCGCGGGACTCAAGGCCGGGGCCTGCCCCCTGGTCATCCCCCGGGCGCACGACTGCATGACGCTCCTGCTCGGCTCCGCGGAACGTTACCGGACGTATTTCGAACGCCATCCCGGCACCTACTGGTACAGCAGCGGCTGGCTGGAAACCTGCCCCATGCCCGGCAAGCTCCGCTACGAACAGACCCTCGCCTATTACCGGAAGACCTACGGCGAAGACAACGCCCAGTACCTGATGGAAGTCGAGGCCGATTGGTACCGGAACTACCGGCGCGCGGCCTACATTGACTGGCATTTCCCCCACGCGGAAGCCGAAAAAACCTTCACGCGGCAGTGCGCCGACGAGTTGAAGTGGGAGTACGACGAGCTGGCGGGCGATGCCTCGTTGATGCAACGGCTGATGGACGGCGCCTGGTCCGACAAGGAGTTCCTCGTGCTCCAGCCCGGGGAAGTTTCCGATGCCGATCCCGCCAAGGACTGCATCCTGAAACGGCGGGAGCTATAGGAAATTCGCCAGGCTTTTGCACAGCTCGTCCCACATTTCGAGCGACAAGGGCGTCTTGATTTCATAGCTGGAATCCTGTCCGTCCAGCAGCAGCTCCGCCTCCAGGCTTCCGGCAAACCCGGCCTCGTCGGTCATCAGATCCATTTCGACGTTCTTGTGGAGGCTGAGATCGTCGAAGTTGGCCGTGCCGAAACAGGCCCACCCGTCGAAGACAGCCGCCTTGACGTGCGTCATGCCGGGGTACAGGAAAACGCGCACGCCATGCCGCAGGAGCGTGTTCAACGCCACGCGATTGGCCCCTCCCCCGATGGGGATATTCACGTGAAGCGGGATCGTCACGCGGACATCCACCCCGCGTTTGCGCGCCTCGCACAAGCGGTACAACATGTTTTGGTTCCACAGGTACGGGTTCTCCACATAGACGTGATGCCGGGCCAGCCGGATGGCCTTGAGTTGCGCGTCGAAAATCTGCCGCCGGAACGGCGTGGTGAGCAGGATCCAATACTCGCCGCCTTCGGCGCCCTTCGAAATCGTGTGCCGCCGCAAGCGGTCGACGACAAGGAAGAAATCGGCGAACAGCCGCGTCCGGTTCCAGGACCATTCGAATTGGCGCTTAAACTCCCGGACCAGAGGCCCTTCCACCTCCACCATCATGTCCCGCCAGTCATACCGGTATTCCCGTCCGATGTTCATGCCGCCGAAAAAGGCCAGCCGGTCGTCAACGAGTATGACTTTGGAATGGTCCGTGGAGAGCCAGAGGTTGCGCCCCCGTTTCAATTCGATGGCCGAGTCCTGTTGCAGATAATCGAACATGTTGGCGATGCCCGGCTGGGGAACCGCGTCCGCCGACGGCGCCCTGATTTCCCAGGCGCGCCGGCTCCCGATGCCATCCGCCAGAATTCGAACGGATAGGTCGCGCGACTTTCGCTTGAGGAGCTCGGCCACTTCAAGCGCCACATCGTCGTTGTCGAAAATGAAGGTTTGAATCCGTATGCTGCTCCGGGCGTCCGCGAGGACGTCCTCGAGACGCTGGAAATATTCGTCGCCATCCAGCAACAGCGACAGCCGCCCCTGCACGCAAGGGCGCCCCTTCCATTTCAACCATTTCCGCAGGCGGTCATGCGACATCATCGACCGATCGGTCGCCAGGGACGGGATCGGCTTCGCCTCGAGCCGGGGAAAACGCACATACTGGAATCCGACGCGCTCGGCGGTTTCGGCACTGATGGTTTTCACCCGCCACAGCAGCTCCACCGGCCCGCTGATGGGGCGGGAAACCAGGCCGACGGTATGATCCTCGACGATGGGCCCGATATAGGCCCCCATACGAGTCGAGCAACCGGAACAAACCAGAAGGAAAAGGACGACCGCGCGCCGGCAGAAGTCTCCGGTTTCTCTTATTTGGGTGTTGGGTGCTCGTGCTTCGTAGTCCGTCGGCTGACGGACCACTTCGCAGAGTAGCATTGGGTGTTGGGTGTTGAGAGTTGAGGTCAGCTGATCCATGGGCTTCAGTGCTTGAAGCACCGCTGGCCCGTATAGACCATGGCCGCTCCGGCCTCGTTGCAGGCCTCAATGCTCTCGAAATCCCGTTCGGACCCGCCGGGCTGAATCACGGCGGTCACGCCTTCGCGAAGCCCCACGTCCACGCCGTCGCGGAACGGGAAGAAACCGTCGGACACCATGCAACTGCCCGCGATTCCGCCCTTCCGCCGGGCGACCTCGCCGTCGATTTCCTTCCGGACCGACGCCTCCTTCAACTCGTTATACGGAACCTTGAGGCGCTCCCAGCACAACCGGTCCGCCAGCTTCCGATACGCCTTGTCGCGCGCGATTTCCGCCACGCCCACGCGGTCCTGCTCCCCCGTGCCGATACCGATCGTCGCGCCGTCCTTCACGAAGATCACGGAATTGCTGGTGACGCCGCACTCGATCAGCCAGCCAAACAGCATGTCCTCGATTTCGCGATCCGTCGGGGGGCGGGCGATCTTGTAGTCCCTGCCCTTGAACGTCGTTTGCGCCGGAAACAGCTTCTCGCGCGACAGCGTTTCGGGGACGAACGACCACTGCACCGCCAGCCCGCCGTCCACCAGCGCCTTGAAATCCACCACGCGCGCGCCGGCATACTGCGCCAGGCGGCTCATGTCGGCCACTTTCATCACGCGCAGGTTTTTCTTTTTCCCGAAAAGATCCATCACGCCGGGCGCAAATTCCGGCGCCGCGACCACCTCGGCGTAATTCTCCGCGATCCGCTCCGCGGTGGCAGTGTCCACTTCCCGGTTCAGCACGATGGCGCCGCCGAACGCCGCGACGCGGTCGGCCATGTTGGCCCGCTCATAAGATTCGGCCAGGCTGTGGCCCCGGGCCACGCCGCACGGGTTGTTGTGCTTGACGATGACCGTGCAGGGCGCCGCGCCCAGGTAGCGGAGGATGTTGAGCGCGTTATCCACGTCCGTCAGATTGGTCTTGCCGGGATGCTTGCCGGATTGCAACAATTCCACGTCCGTGACCAGGCACCGGCCCGGCTGGATGGACCGGACATCGCCCAGCACGAGGTTGCCGTTCACGAGC
This sequence comes from Lentisphaerota bacterium, assembly GCA_016199105.1. Lineage (GTDB taxonomy): Bacteria > Verrucomicrobiota > Kiritimatiellia > JAAZAB01 > JAAZAB01 > JACQHI01. The sequence continues at coordinate 5,880 of JACQHI010000012.1, forward strand.
TTGTAGAGGGCCGCCTCCTGCCCGGGATTCTCCCCGTACCGGAGCCCCTTCTCGACGCCGTCGATCACCCAGCTCACCTTTTCGTAGAACAGGGTCTGGCGTTGCCCGTTGTCTCCGACGAAGCTGACCTCCATCTGTTTCGGAAAATGATCGTCCATGATCGTCTTGTAGGCCGTCTTGAAATCCTTCGCCATCGATGCGCTCCTTTCCGGATTCATACAATCCGATAGCTTTTTTCCACTTCCGCGAAATCCCGCTGGGCCAGGTAATCGGAAATGACGGTGTCGTATTGCGCCGTGTGCGCGAACGCCGTGACCGCCAGCTCGAAGCGGGTCTTCAACGACAGCACACCGCCGGTTTTCTTCAGCTCGTCGAGGATGGCGGGATAATCCCCCGGCGCCGTGACCGACGCCACCCGCAGGAAGTTCTTGGCCGCCGCCCGGATCATGCAGGGCCCGCCGATATCGATATTGGCGCGAGCCTCCTCGGGCGTCACCCCGGCCTTCGCAATCGTGTGGGAAAAAGGATACAGATTGACCACCACCATGTCGATGGCCACGGCCTCGGCCCGCTTCAGATCGTTCTGGTGCTCCGGATTGTACGTTTCGCTGAGCAGGCCGAGATAAATCTTGAAATCCAGCGTTTTCACCAGCCCGCCCTGCATTTCCGGCTGGCCCGTGTAGTCGGACACCTGCGCCAGTTGCCGGGCCGCGGTGTCCTTGTCCAGGAGTTCCGACAGGGCCTTGTAGGTGCCGCCGGTGGAATAGATGCGGATCCGGGCATCGAGCTTCGCCAGTTCCGGGATAAAACGATCCAGCCCGGCCTTGTCCGACACGCTGACGAGCACATTCCGGATTTTCACGCCATCATCGATCTGCCGCACAATATTCACCGCCATGAGTATTCTCCTTGTGACGCTCTGTGTGCCCCACATCCGTTTTCCGGGCGAAAGACAAAGCATACACAAACCGGATGGACAGGCAAGCTCCCAAGGCAATTCCATAGTAAATGAAAAATAATAGCAGCCTGCGGACTTAACCGTTGGTTAAGTCGACAGGCTGCTGGGGAATCTGCATCAGGTGGACCCGGGTGTTGGCTGTGGCGTTGCCCACTCCGCCCGTGAAAAGCACGTAGGGATTGTCGGCCGGGTTCGCGGGCGCGCCCTTTTCGATGGACGCCAGCCAGTCGGGTTCGTTGGGCGCGGGCTTGGGAACGAACGCGTGCCGCAGGATTTTCCCGGAAACGGGATCCACCCACGCCAGAACGAGATCCTGCTCGCGGGGCAATCCCGCATGAGGCGCGAACGGAATGACGACGATCAGCAAACCGTCCCGGGTGACGGCCAACTGGGCGTTATCCCAGCCGCCCAATCGCCACCCGGGCCGCAAATCCGCGAGGACACCGCTGATGTCGTGGAGCGCCCAGCGGCGGTCCGCCCCGCGGACGGCGAGCTCGATCCTGCCGGGCGCCGGGTCCATCAGGACGAGTGCCGGCTGACGATCGGGCAGGGTCGCGATGTTCCCCAGAAGCACGTCTCCTCCACCTTTGAATTTCACGGGGGTGACGTCCTCCAGCCCCACGGGGACGCACCGCACTTCCCGGCCATCCGTGTGGCGCCACGTTTTCCCTCCATTGGGGGATTCCAGATGCGCCACGACCATTGGATGAGCGGGCGCCAGCTCATTCGGAAAGGTTTTATAAAAATTCCAGGCCAGGTGAAGTACCCCGTCCGCGCCCATGGCGAGGCAGTTGGAGGGGAAAAAATAGCCGTCCGCGGGCGCCTGGATCAGCAGGAGCGGCCACGACCATCCGCCGCCGCGCGGACAGTGCATCGTCTGGACACCCCACCGGCCATTCTGGGGGGCATAGCGATAGGCCAGGTGGAGGGTCCCCTCCCCGTCGCACACCAGGCTCGGATACGTGGCGGCCATGCCGATGCCGATCGGCAGAGACCAGCTCCGCGGATCGGCGGGCTCGTCCGACCAGCGATGGATGAAGCCCATGCAATGGCTTCCGATCACGGCGTGCAGACGGCCATCGGGCGCCGCCGCCAGCGCGGCCGCGCAGTGGTTGTCGTAGCCCTGCGCGATGGCATAAGGCCTATCAGCTCGCCCGGCCACCGGATCCACCCGGGCGATCATGATCCGGAACGCGCGATCCAACCAGGTGACGTAAAGGCCGTCGGCCCGCCGCGCGATTTTATTGGACATGCAGTAGGCGGTGGCCCTCTCGCAACCTTCCGCGGAAAGCGTAAGGGTGTTCTTCATGGGTTCTGTTCTCCTGATCCGCATGGTCTTTCCGCGAACGGATAAAGTCAATAGGAAATAGGTCTGTTATTGACGGGCCTTCGGCCTCCGGATATAGACGGCGCTGGTTGTGGGTTGCATTCAATTCGCATCGCAAAGAGAGGTCAGGATGCCCGAGTCACCCGTCAAATGGAAAAACACGGAGGGAGCGGAGGAAGCCTGCCGGCTGGTGACTGAAGCCGACCGCACGCTGCCGGCCCGGGTGCAGACTTCCTGGCGCTGGAGGATTGTGGTCCTTCGCGCGCTGATAGACGCGGAGCTCGTCCGTCGCGAGTTCAGGGTATCCGAAAAGTGCGTGGCGGCGTTTCGGGAGCTGACAACCCTCTACCATGCGGAGCGGGGGTATGACGGTATTTCCCCGCCCCGGAACCTGACCGGAGTCGTGCCCTGAAGCAAGGAGCTCACCCATGACCCCGCGTTTCGCTTTTGGTTGCGCCGCCGGCCTGTACCGCCGCGGCGTTCATCCGCGCGTGCTCGTCGGGCCCGCCGACCTGCCGCGGCTCCGGCGGACGATGCGCCAGGGAACGTGCCGCAAGGTCATGGACGCGATGCGGAGTCAGCTCCGCCCGCTCGTCGAACAGATGCTGGCCGGCCATGACCTGAAGGACCTGCTCGCCCACCGCCAGTTGCGCCAGGGCCGCGGCGACAGCCCCGTGCTCCAGCGGCTCCACGACCTCGCGCTCGTGGGCGTTCTCGACGCGGACGCCGGAACGCTCGAGGCGGTGCGGCGGGCGCTGGTCGGACTGCCCGGCGCCGAAGATCTCAGCACCGGCTTCTGGTGCTCGCCCCGCTACCATCACGTCGGCACGATCGCGTACGCCTACGATCTCGTGCAGGCATCGCTGTCGGACGCGGATCGGCGGACGTTCCTGCGCTGGGCGCTCGATTGCTCCCTCCGGCTTTCCCTCAAACTGATCCGCGAGACGCACTACCTCCGGACGGCCGGGATGAACGTCCCGGTCGTCGGCATGATAACCGCGCTCACGACTCTCCTGGCGATCGAGGGGGATCCAGGCGTGCCCGACCTGACCCGGGAGCGGGCGGAACTGCTTTCCTATTTCGAGGCGACGCTCCACACCGCGCTCGGGCCGGCGGGTTATCCCCTGGAGGACACGGGCTATGGCACGGCCGTCGTGCCGTATCTGATGCCGCTGATGGATGCCGTCCGCCGGGCCGGGCTCTACGACGCCACTGCGAGCTGTCCGCGCGTGCGGCGCTTCGGTGAGGCCCTGCTGCACCTCGTCCAGCCGTGGGGCGACGTTCTTAGCAACACCGGCGACAACACCCCGGACGTCCTGTGGCGCGAGTGGGCGCTGGCCCGCCTGGCT
>JACQHI010000163.1 GCA_016199105.1 Lentisphaerota bacterium
GCTACCCCTCCCTCCGAACCGGACGGGCGTATTTCACGCATCCGGCTCTCCAGTTGACTGTTTGCTTCGTCAAGACCGGCACTCCGATGCATGGGCTTCGGCAAGCGAGAACAGCCCACGCTCAGAGAAGTAAGCCTTTGGCCATGTCCTGTGGTCATTGGCCGCCTTTGACCCCGTTTTCCAGAGCCACCAGCATGGCCTCCGTCCAGACCGCAGGTTCCACCCATGCCCATCGGCGTTTCGTCGCTACTATGCGGGCTCTGACTCCCCGGCGTCTCTCTTGCCGTCACCGGGGTCTCCCGATTTAACACACACGAGTTTCCTGGCATCCTGCCGCCAACCACCCCACAACCCCGCTCCAGGCTTTTGCCATCCCTTTCGTTCAGCCTGTCGCGCTTCCCGCTCTATCCCAGGTTCCTTCCGGTCGCTGGTCCTACGGAGCAGATTCGGACTTCGTCGTACCCTAGCCGACTCGCCAAGTTGTGCAGCCGAATCGCGTTCGTTTCCTGCGGGCTACCAGTTCCTTTCCCGTTGCTCTCCACCTTGCCTTGCGGCAACGCAGTTACGTTCAAGTATCCGGCCTGAAAGGCAAGCCGGGAGAGGACTTTCACCTCTCAACTTCGTGTATGCGCCTCGGCGCACTAGGGCGGTTTCGCCGAAACCGCCCCGATCACGAAGCGCATCGGGGAAACGGCGCGCCCCGCCATGCGGGGTAAACCCCGCTAAACGCGGGGCAAGCTCGGCGTTTATCCCGCGTTGCGCGGGACTTGCCCCGCTCTGGAGCGGGGAGCGCGCCCTACCTTCGGATTGAATTTCCTATGCATTTGAAATTCCTATACGTCAACGTTAGGAGGCGGCGGGAGCGGGTGTCGGTCCGGAAGATTTTTTTTCGAACATCAGACAATCCGCGCGGCCCCTGTTGAAGACGACCCGGATGTTTTCCGCCCGGCATTCGTAATCTTCGTTGTATTTGCACTCCACCGCTTTGCACGACCCCACCCCCGCGATCTCCGTCCGGCCCGCGTGCAGGGACGCCGGATGAAGCGTCTCGCAGGAATGATCGCGGTATCCGCCCACGGTAATCGCGAGGGCGTGACAGCGCCGCTCGCGATTGTAGGCGCACATCGAGACATTGCACTCCGAGACAGCCGACATATCGATGCTTTGAATCATACCCCGACTCCTTTCGTTGCCGGACGCCGACGTTTTGCCCCCATAAGGATCCGCGATCGAGAGCCATTGTCCACAGGGAGAAAAAAAAGGGCATCGGGGAAACCATTGTTCTCCGGGTCCATTTTCCCGAGTCACGTCTCCAGGTCCGTCAGCCCCTCTTTCACGGCATACTTGGTGAGCTCCGCCACGCTGTGCAGCTTCAGTTTTTCCATGATCTGGCGGCGATGCGTCTCGATGGTCTTCACGCTCACGCCGAGCGTGGAGGCTATTTCCTTCGTCGAACAGCCTTCCGCGATCTGCTGCAAGACTTCCCGTTCCCGCACCGTCAGGAGGGAAAACGCCGAGCCGTCGTTGTCCTTGGCCACCACGCGATAGTGATCGAGAACGGTCTCCGCGATGGCGGGGCTCAGATACACCTGGCCTTTCATCACCGTCGCGATGGCCGTCACCAGCTCCTCGAAGGCGCTGTCTTTCAACATATAGCCCGAGGCCCCGGATTTGAGCATTTGCGACACGTACCGCCGGTCCGCATGCATCGAGAGGCCGATGATTTTGGGCTTGCCGGGAAGCGCGGAAATCTGCCGCGCCGCCTCGATGCCGTTCAAATCCGGCATGCCGATATCCATGATCAGCACATCCGGCTTCACTTTGCGCGCCGTCTGAACGGCGGTCTGGCCGTCGGCCGCCTCGGCCACGACTTCCATGTTCCGCTGTTTTTCGAGCAACGCCCGAAGCCCGTCCCGGATCATTTTGTGATCGTCCGCCAGCATGATTTTGATGACCATGATTATTCCTCTCCAAAGCGGGCTATCGCCCACAGCCCAATCTTTTGAAACCGCCACGTCAGCCCGCCATTGGCGGGCCAAGTGGCCACTTGCCAGCCGCTCCGCTCGCGGAGCGAGTGGCGCGGCGAAGCGACGTGGCGAATTAACGGTTCCTTCGTAACGACTCAGGCGGTCACTTGCAGCCACGAATATGCGCGGAAAAAGTAGGTCGGGCATTCCTGCCTGACCCTCCTCCCGGCAATAGTCAGCCA
>JACQHI010000152.1 GCA_016199105.1 Lentisphaerota bacterium
GTGAACCGTCCCGCCTGCAACGCTGAGCGTAGCACTGCGGGCAGGTGAACCGTGAACCATACGGGGGTCCCCCTATTCATCGAAAAATTCAGGCAGGATGGACTTCGCGGCTTTTTCCGTCTCGACCTCCACCGATCCCTGATAGCCCGCGCTGTTGCATTTGTTGCACCGGCCCTCCCCGTTGCAGTCAGGACAGACCACCACTCCTTTCCCGGAACACTGGGAACAGATGGAAAAGGACGTTTCCTCGATGGCGCCTTTCCCCCCGCAAGCCGGACAGCGCAGGGTCGAATTTCCAATGCCCGGCGTCTGCCCGCTGCCGTTGCAGCGCCGGCAGGCGGCAGACTGAGCCCCCTGCGCCCCCCTCCCCGTGCCAAGACAGACCTTGCACTTGATTTGTTTGTAACCGTTGCAGAGCGGACAGATTTTCGAGCCCTGACAGGATGGGCACAGGATCGCCGCCCGGATACTGCTCCGGCCCTGCCTGGCCATCAACAGCGAGACGATCTTCTTGGAGTGACTGACCACCGCATAGTCGATCGGTGTGTAATGATTCGCGTCCACCGCGTTGATCAGGGCATTGGTCTTCGCCAGCCATTCCACCAGCTCCGGGCAGTTCCCCAATGCCGCCAGATGCAAGGGTGTCACCTTGCTCTTCGCCCTGGCGTTGACATGGGCGCCCCACCGGATCAACCACTTCGCCATCTCGTCGTTTTTTTTCTTAACGGCGACGTGAAGCGGAGTCCACAGGGCGTTGTTCGTGACATTGACGCTCGCGCCCTTGGCCATGAGATTTTGGACACAACCCTGATTCCCCCCGCGCACCGCCAGGAAAAGCGGAGTTTCGCCGGCGGAATTCCTGGCCTCCACGTTCGAGAGCATCAACAGGTCCGCGATGTCGAACCGCCCCCGCGCGATGGCCAGGTGCAAGGGCGTGTTCCCCGATCCGTCCGTTGCGCCGACATCGGCGCCCACCTGCACCAGCGCCCGCACTCCGTCGGCGAAGCCGGCGGAACACGCGGCATGCAACGGCGTGACGCGAGCCGGCATTTCCATATTCACCTCGGCGCCCTGGTCCAGCAGACAGACCAGGCTCTCCTCCCGCATGTTGACGATCGCCTTGAGCAGCGGCGTTTCGCCGGCGGCGTTCCGGGCCTCGAGGTCCGCACCCTCCGCAAGCAAGCGCTCGATCGCCGCAATGTCGCCCTCCGCGGCGGCGACATGGAGGGCCGTATTGCCCAGCGGATCTTTTGCCTCTATGTCAACGGCGGATTTCACCGCGGCGGCGGCGACCGGCTCGGGCATCTCCAGGGTGGCCGCCGCACCGCCTGGCTCCGTCGATACGGCCGGCGTCGGGGGTTTGTGGGATTTGAGTTTTTCGAAAGACGGCAGCACGGTCTTCGGCGGTTCGACCTCCAGCGGCACCGGCGCGCACCGGGACCAGTACAACGCGCATCCAATTACGACGATGATGACCAACAACACCAAAGCGCCGACAAAAATGGTCTCGTCCCTGTCCATGCCGGCAGGCCCCTTCCGCGGGTTTTTCCCGGCAGCCGATTGCGTCTCGCCCGGGCGACCCGCCGGTTCCGGGGAAAATTCTCCCGCGTCGTCCTCCCTGGACTCGTCATCGTCGGGTTCCGACTGCCCGGTTTCAGGATTCCTGAATTTAATGGCGCTCATAGCCGCTTCCGGATCCTATAACGCGCAAGGCCGCAAGACAACAGAACACCACCCGCAAGCACTGTGATTGATACGGTGAGACTGTTGCTGTGAATATAAATTGGCAACATGTTGTAGTTTGCTTCGATTGCAAAGAAGAACGTTGTCGCGGCTAATCCACTCAGCATTACCCCGACCATTATCGTTTCCTTGCCTTGATTGGGTTTGTCGTTCTTCCCTGGATATTCTCTGTTCGCCAGGCCAAAGCCTTTCACGAGAGACACGACCAGCGCAAATAGAAATCCACCGGCGAGGGATACAGACAGAACAAAAGGAAACAAAATAAGACCAAAAAATATCATTGACTCAATATCGCCAAATACACGAAAGGCGCCATCTTTTGCCGCGAGATAATATAAAAGGGCCACACCGATTATTGTTGCCGCAATAACATGGCGATATTTTATGGTGTAAGACCGCATTACTCAACCCTCAGCTTCTTTTCGGGTCGGCATTTTCATCCATACCGGTCTGCTTGAACTCGAGACATTCCATTGCACCCTCATTTTCTATCGCCATTTCCATCGCAAAAATCGGTGCCAGCACAGGGGTCCCATTCGGAGATGGGACCTACAGTATAGAGCACCCTATCCATTGTTGAAGCCGTCCCAGAACACCGCTTCCTCGGGGCGGGTGTCGCCGGACACCGTCCGCCAGCGCAACAGTTCAGCACGCATCCGGCCAACCGTGGCGGCGTGCGCGGGGTCCGCGGCGAGATTCACGCGTTCGAAGGGATCCGCCTGCACGTCGAACAACTGGGTCGTGCGCTTGCCGCCGACGGCGTATTCGATCAGCTTCCAGCGTTCGCCGCGCACCGCCCGTTGCACGTGCCGGTACCCGTGAAACTGGGTCTCGCGAATGCCGGCAACCGAGCCGTCCAGCATGCCCCGGAGGCTCGTGCCGTCCACCGACGCCGGGATCGGGATTCCGGTGCAGTCGCATAGGGTCGGGAAGATATCCAGCAGGTAGCACAGACCGTCCACCCGGGCCTTCTTCCGGATGCCCGGCCCGCTGAAAATCAGGGGGACGCGCAGGCTGTGGTCATAGAGATTCTGTTTGCCCATCAAACCGTGCTGACCCACGGCCAGCCCGTTGTCGCCCGTGAAGACAATCAGGGTGTTGTCGTATTCCCCCAGTTCCTTCAGCCGCCGGATGACCCGGCCCATCTGCGCATCGGCGTGCGAGATCATGGCATAGTATTCGGCCAGATGCCGCCTGATGGCCCGCGGCCGGCGCGGCCACGCTTCGAGCTCCTCGTCCCGGATCGTGAATTCCCCGTTGTCGAAGGGATGGCGGGGCAGAAAATTCGGGGGCAACTCGACCGATTCGGGGGAATACATCTCCTCAAATTCGTTGGGCGACTGCCGGGGATCGTGCGGCGCCACAAACGACAGGTACAGGAAGAACGGCCGTTTGTCGCCCCGCTTTTTTTCCTCCCCGCGGTGGTCCAGGAAGGCGACCGCCGCGTCGGCGAACATCTCGCTGGAATGCACGCCGCCGACACCGACCCCGATCGGAAGCCGCGTTGTTTTGTCCTCCGCCAGGATGTAGCCTGTTTCCTGGGTGTATTGTCCGGTCGGGTCGTAGTCGTGCACCGCGACGTTCCAGTGCCCGCCGTACTTGACGTACCAGTTCTGCGTGAACCCGAAGATCCGATCGGCGCTGACAAAACTCCGGTTGAACGACTCCCGGTCCTGGTGCCATTTGCCGATATGGTGGGTCCAGTAGCCTTCCCTCCGCAGAACCTCGGGCAGCGTCGTGTGGTCGGGCGGGATCACCGCGCCCTGCCCCTGGAGCCGGAACAGGTGGCGGCCGGTCATCAGCATGGCGCGGCTCGGCATGCAGACCGCCGGGTTCGTCCCGCCCATGATGCAGGCGTGCGTGAAACTCGTGCCCGATTCGACCAGCGCGTCCATGTTCGGCGTCACGATCCGGGAGTTACCCAGCGCATGGATCGTGTCGAACCGCTGGTCGTCGGTCAGGACGAAAAGGATGTTGGGGCGTTTGCTCGGCATGGTCATCCTCCTGGGTTGCGGTACAACAAACGCAAATATTCAGGTCTCAGAAATCACTTTTAACTACGAAATGCGCGAATTACGCGAAAAAAATGTTTGATTACCGACCTGAGTTATTGCCATCATACATTCGTTCTGGCCTATCACCCATCGGCGCAAATCATCCCAAGCAGGGCTTCCCGATGATAGGCTGAATTTGTTGGTTGGAATCCTTCTTCTTCAATTCGTACCAGAACGCCGGGTTGAGTTCCAGGTTGAGGGACATGGTTTGGGAGCAGAACAGGTCGTTCCGAGAGGACAGAATGTCTTGAAGCCTGGCTTCGCGTGAAGGCCATCGTTTCTTCTCGTTTTTCAAGAGTGGCCATGCACGAAGCAATGCTAAGTTGGTCCTGATACGATCAAGGTCGAGAAGATGGACGGTGACGATCGGATTTGCCGTGTCCACGTTTCCGTTGTAGTCCATGAGCCCGGACTCCCAGGTGTCCTCAAACTGCTCGACAATGTCCGTCCGCGAGAGAGAAGCATGTCCTGCCCGGTCGGTCTTCGGAAAAACAATGCTGTAGGGGTTCTTCGTGCCAGACTGGACGTGCAACTCGACTATGAGAGCAGAAAGATCGGGATCTGCGTCACACACGACCCGCAGTTGTATTTTGTCTTTCAGGTTCACTTTTCAGGATCCAACACCTTAGTTGTATCCGCACCCACCTACCACCTAAAACCTA
>JACQHI010000137.1 GCA_016199105.1 Lentisphaerota bacterium
GTCCACGTCCGTCAGCTTGCTCGCGTACCCGAAGTCCAGGTACTCCCCGCGCCACACCTCGTACCGCGCCGCCCGGCTCGACGTCTGCCAGTTCACCGCCACTCGGTCAGTGTATGTCCCGTCCGACGCGCTCACTCCGGACGGGGCGATGGGTAGTGCAAAGGTAATCGACACCACGAGATCCGTCGTCTGGCTCACTCCCAACGGCAGATACCCCGAGCCGGCGTCCAGCGCCGTGACCGTGACGCGACCCGTAAACGTTCCATCCGCGAAGCCGGTCATATCCCCGAAGGACATTTCGATCGTGTCCTGTTCCCCTATGCTCCCTCCTTCGCCAAAGCTATGGAGGGCAAGCGTCCCGCTGGACGGATTCAGATAGAACCACGATACATCCTTCGTCAACGTGTAGGCCATCGGCAGGACCGGCGCCGCGCTGGCATTCCACAGGCGGAACTGCGTGTTCGTCGGATTCGAGCCCCGATCCACGGTCTGCGCAATACCGGGGGGAGTGAGCGAAATCACCGGCCGGGCATTGACCCGCACCGAAAACGGAACCCGTCGCGGCGAGTTATTTGCCGAGTCACTAAAGGAAGCGTCCGTCGCCGTCACCCACACGTTCCCCGTGTAAGGCGTTTCGCTCGGCGCGAAGCCGGATACGTCGTAGCTCACCGTGAAGGCCATGTTGCTTCCGCCCCGATTCGTTCCAAATCCGGACTGGACGCTCAGCCAGGAGACGTCGCTCGTGGCCAGGTAGGGCATGACATAGAAGCTTCCGTAGCCGTTGGTGGCGCTGTTCCAGACCCAGGCCGTTTGCGAGGTCACCGTGTAGTCCTGGAGCACCGCATTGGTGAAGCCGGACGGGGAGACTTGCAGGGTCGGAACGACGGTATCATACAGCCGCGTGAAGAGCGCCGAGACTTCGTTCGAGAGCCCCTCCCCATTCGAGCACACGCCCGCCGGCACGATGACCGACACCAATCCCTGAACCGTAGGCGCCAGGTCGAATGTGTAGTTGCTCCCGCTCAGCGCCATGAAATTAACCACACTCGCATTGGTGGTGACGAGGTCGCCCGACGCAAACCCGGTCACGTCCTCGCTGAAGGTCACGGTCACCGGAATCGGGTTCGACGCCGTCGGATCGCCCACGGCGCTCGTCAGCGTCACATTCACGGTCGCACCGTAGCTGACGAACGTGGAGTTCGACATCTGGTTCGACCAGCACGCCCAGATCCAGTTGGATGAACGGTAGGCCGCGGTCAGTTCCACCTCGTCGAGGCTGCCGCCGAATCCCGTGGCTGCAAAAATCGGATTGGCAATCCGCAGCGAATAGGTGTTCTGGAAATCCGACGCATAGTAACTGTTCGTTTGATCCGTTTTGCGCATCCCATCGGCATAGATACAGATGTTGCTGCCCTGCCGCACGTACGCGACGTGTTGCCACCCATTGGTGGCGAGCGACGACCCGCCGCTGCCGACATAGCCCGGCGGTATCGTGGTAAGCAAATAGGTTCCGACCCCAGGCGGCGTGGACCATGACGACACTTCCAGTTCCCATGCCCAGGCAGCAGACGGCCATGCGCCCTTCGATATAATGGTCCACTCCTGGCTGCCCGGAGCGGACTTGGTGTTCTTGATCCAGAAAGAGACGCAAAAAGGATTCAACCCGAAATCGAAGAGGTTCTCGTTAACCATGGTCGTAAGGCCGTTGATGCCATCGAACTGATCGCCACCCGCGACAATTCCGAGGGTGTTAACCGTCACACCACCCGAGCACGTTCCGATCGTTTTGTTGCTGGTCGAGTCATAGACGGTTGTCCCGCTCGACTCGTTCAAATGCCAAACTCCCCGATACGCGTTCTCCCACGTCGCACCGTTGGTGGTGTAGGCCGGAGCGCCAGCGCCCGACTTGCCCCAATAGGCCCAAATCTGTGTGTTGGTGCCCGCGAGCACCGGCACCTGAACCCATACGTAAGAGACTCCGTTCGTATCCCAGCGCTCGATCTCGTAGTTCAACTCGTCGGTCTGGTTGCTGGCGGAAAATCGCAGGTCCGCGCCGTTCGTGGGTGAACTATAATCCGTGTAGCTAAACCCGGTGATGTTCGTGCCAAACCGTAACAGGACCGGGAAGTTCGTCAATGTTTCGGGCTTGCCGTAACCGCTGAACGTGATCGGCATCTTATGAACCCACGTGCTGAAGTCCGCCGCCGAGACTTGCCCCGCAACCAGGAGGATCCCCCATACGAGGAACGCCGATAACAGTCTCCGAAGTCCGACAGCCATCCATGAAAAGAATATTCGTGTCTTCACAGCCATAGCCTCACCGCGATAGGGACATGAATCCCGTCCCGCCCCAGGAAAGACCCCAACCGATCAGGGTTCCGCTAACGGACCGAATGTACCATGTGCCTGTCTGTTGATTATAAACGGCCAGATCGGAAACTCCATCTCCGTCATAGTCTCCAGACACCGGCGTCAGTTCAGGCCCGCCCCACGGCAGCCCCCACGCCACCACGCCGCCGCCCGTCGTTCGGATATACCAC
>JACQHI010000151.1 GCA_016199105.1 Lentisphaerota bacterium
ACCATGCTGGTGACGTTCGATCAGATCAATCCGCGGTGTGAGGACGTGGCCCGGACTCTCGGGTGCAACCGCGGTCAGGCCTTCTGGCGGGTGGCGCTGCCCGATGCGCGCCGCGGCATCCTGACCGCGGCAACGCTGGCGTGGGCGCGGGCCCTGGGCGAGTTCGGGCCGATCCTGATTTTCTCGGGCGCGACGCGGATGCGCACGGAAGTGCTGCCGACGACGGTGTTCCTGGAGTTGAGCATCGGCAATATCGAGGCGGCCGTCGCGGTGTCGTTGATCATGATCGCCGCGGCGGCGCTGGTGCTGGGCATCGCGCGAATCTTCGGGTTGCGCGCGCCCCTGGAAAGGGTGCTTTGAAATGATCGCGGTGGAACATCTCCATGTGCATGTCGGGTCGTTCGAGCTGAAGGATCTCTCGTTCGAAGTGCCCCAGGGCCGGTTCGGCGTATTGATGGGCAAAACGGGAACGGGCAAGACGACCTTGCTGGAGGCGATCTGCGGCCTGAAACCGGTGGTCGCCGGAATCATCCGCTTGAACGGCGGCGACGTGACGCGGCTGAAGCCCGCGGGACGCGGAATCGGTTACGTGCCGCAGGATGGGGCGCTCTTCTCGAGCATGACCGTGCGGGAGCACCTGGCCTTCGCGCCGGCCATCCGGAAGTGGGAGCGCCAGGCCATCCGGGACCGCGTGGCGGAATTGGCCGAGCTGCTCGGACTGACGGCGTTGCTGGACCGCCGCCCGCAGGGCTTGAGCGGCGGCGAAGCCCAACGCGTGGCGTTGGGCCGCGCGCTGGCCTGCCGGCCCACGATCCTGTGCCTGGACGAGCCCCTGAGCGCGCTGGACGAGGACACCAAGGCGGGCCTGTACGACTTGCTGCTTTCCGTGCGGCAGCGCGAACGCGTCACGGCGCTCTACGTAACGCATAGCCGGGAAGACGCCGAACGCCTGGCCGACGTCCGGCTGCGCCTGGACAACGGAACCATCGTCGCCGATGGGGGATGACTCGGCCTCATTGTCGTCCTCGTAATCGATCCTGTTCCGTCTTTAAGAATCGAGGACGAGGAGGAGCACGAGGACGATTCGAGCAGGCTCTAATTGCGCGGGGCAAGAATGTCGCGGCCCCAGCGCCGCAACAGTTCGGCCAGCCGCAGGCGCAGGGAGGTCGCGCCTTCGCCCAGCAAGCGGTTCCGCTCGACGTGCAGTTCACGCTCCAGCTCGAGCAGACGGTCAACGCCCGCCTGCGCGAGGGGCTGGAATGCGTCGGGCAACCGCGCCAGCATGTACTTGCGGATGACGGCCTGGTCCTGTTCGCGGGCCGTGATGGCGCCCTGCCCCAGCGTGTTGGAGCCGTGGATGCGGTAGAACACCAGCTTCTCGTCCTGCGCGTAATGGACCCGGCCCGGACAGGCCAGCATGACGCGGAAAATGTAATCGTAATCGTGCAGATAGCGCAATGGGGCAAAATCGCCGACCTTCCGAACGGCCCCGGCGGTCAGGAACAGGTTCGAGGTGGTGACCATGAAGTTCCCCTTGAGAAACGCCGTGTAAAGATCGCCGCACTCGAAATAGAACCGGCGGTTCTTCTCGTGCCACTGGTTCCAGTGGTGGCGGGGTTCCGTGATGGGCGTTCCCGCCGCATCCATCGCCTGGACATCGGTAAAAATGCATTCGGCGCCGGCGGCCTTTTGGATCTCCAGCAGACGCTCCAGACGCCGGGGCGCATAGAGATCGTCCGAGTTCAGGATGGCGACGAAACGGCCCCGGGCCAGATGCAGGCCGCGATTGATCGTGTTGTAGGCGTCCTGGTTCGCCTGCGTATGGGCGGAAACGCGCGGATCGGCCAGATACGGCTGGATGACCCGCCAGGTGCCGTCGGTGGACCCGTCATCGATGACAATGACCTCCAGGTCCCGGCAGGTCTGGCCCAACACGCTTTCGATGGCGGGCCCGACATACCGCTCATGGTTGTAGGCGGGAATCACCACGCTGACCAGGGGACTGTCGGGATTGGACATTACTGAATTCTCCTGCAAATTATTTGAACAAACGGAACTGATAGCGTTCCACCACTTCGAGAATCACCACGTCGGGCTTGTGGGCTCTGACGACTTTGGCATCGAACGGGCCATCCTGCGTGACCACCGTCGCGAAGGTGTTCGAAAGATACGGATGGAAGGCCCAGACGAAGGAATCGCAGAAAACGAGGGCTTTCCCCAGCTTTTTGACACCGTCAAAGGCGCCGGGCTTCGCTTTCAGTTTCACGGGGATGTCGCTGAAGTCTTTCCACATGGCCAGCATGATGGCCAGATCGCCGCCGAAAGAGAGTTCGGGCGCCACGTCGTAATCCGTCAACTCGGCCGTCTTCAGCTCGGGATATTGCCTCCGCAAGACGTTCAGGAGTTCGCGGTAGGCCAAAAAGCCGCCCAGGTCATTCCAGTGCGTGTCGGTTTTCAGATAGACGAGACACTTCGGCTTCATCTCCAGGAGCGCCGGCCGCGGGTCCACGATCGCGACGTCGGGGTGTTGTTTCAAAAGGGTCATCACCTGGTCCAGCCGTCCGGTGGGCCTGACGCGCGTGTAGGCATCGGGCATGTATTCCGGGTAGATCGTCTGTTTGTTGGGGCAGACGATCGTGACGAACCCGATGCCCCGCTCGTCGAGCCAGGCTTTTTTCCGCCGGAGGTTGGCGAGGATGCCGTCGAGCTCCTTCGGCGTGTAAGCTACAAGTCCCCGGTAATCGGCGATACTGATGCCGTCATTGGCCTTGTCGGAATTGTAATACAGCCACCCCTCCTTGCCCACAATGACCTTGTCGATGGGGGAGCGCCCGAACACCTTGACTTTCATCAGGTTGTTGATACGGATGAACACACCGCGGAATCCGAACCGGTCGTTGAAATACGCGTCGAATTTCTTGGGGAAGGCCGTCGCGGTGCGCCATTCGAATTTCGGCGGCTCCGCCAGTTTCCGTTTTTCCGTCTCCTCCAGGGACACGTCGGTCACCAGCGGCAGGACGATGATCGCCAAAAAAAGCGTCAGCAATGCGCCGTCGGCGATGTTGCGGATCGTCAGGTGTTGAATGAATGGCCGGCAGGTGATCATTTAGAACCGGTAATAAATGAAGGGGTTGTAGGTGTCCGTCGCCAGGAGCATCGCGGAAAAGAACAGGATCAGCGCCACCGCCACGACGGAACAGGCGGCGGTCGCCACGGCGGTCGTTCGGGCCGGTATGCGGCTGCCGGTCCGGATAATGAGCGCAGTCCTGCTCATCAGCCAGGGAAACACGGGGAATGAGCCGATGGCCCCCGCCACCATGGCCGCCAGAACTTCGCGGTTCAGATAGAGCCCCACGTTATACTCGCCGGTCGTTGCCGCCGACAACCCCGCCATGGCCTTCAAATACGCCAACGCAAAGGCGAATGTTTCCGAACGGAAGAGCACCCAGCCCACGAGTATGACGAGCAGCGCGTACCCATGCCGAACCGGCGCCCACAGGGAATCTATGATCCGTCCGAACCGCAGGCGTTCGAGCACCAGGAAAACACCGTGATACAATCCCCAGACGACGAACGTCCAGCTCGCGCCATGCCAGAGGCCGCACAGGAAGAACACCAGGACGAGGTTGAAATAGTTGCGGGCCGGGGACCGGCGGCTCCCCCCCATCGGGATATAGACATAATCGCGCCACCAGGTGGACAACGAGATATGCCAACGCCGCCAGAATTCGCGGATGGAGCGCGACATATAGGGAAAATTGAAGTTTTCAAGAAACTCGAAACCGAACATCCGCCCCAAACCGATGGCCATATCGGAGTAGCCCGAGAAATCGTAATAAATCTGGAAGCTGTAACACAGGATTCCCAGCCAGGTGAGCCCCGGGGTCAACTGGCCGGCCGGAATGCCGAAAACCTGATCCGCCACGGCGCCGCAAGTATTGGCGATGAGCACCTTCTTGCCCAGCCCCACGGCAAACCGCTTGATGCCGCTGGAGAACTTCGCCAGGTCGCAGACGCGGTGGACGATCTGCAGGGCCACGTCGTGATAGCGGACAATGGGCCCGGCAATCAACTGGGGGAACATCGACACATACAGCATGAGCGCGAACGGATTCCGGTTCACGGGCGTTTCACGACGATACACATCGATCGTGTAGGACATCGCCTGGAACGTGAAAAACGAGATGCCGATCGGCAGACTCACGGGCGCATAGGGGATGGGCGCATGGCCGCAGCCGGCCAACACGGCGTTGAGGTTGTCCATGACGAAGTTGAAATACTTGAAAAACAGAAGAATGCCGATATTGGCCAGCACCATGAGCGCCATGGTGATCCTGAGATACATCTTGTTGGAATCGTAGCGCTCGAAAATCCTGCCGATGATCAGGCCGAACGCGTAGTTGCAGAAGACGTTCAAGATCATCACCAGCGAGAAGATGACCTCGCCCCAGGCGTAAAAGACGACGCTGTAGATCAGCAGAACGGTGTTCCGGAACTCTTTTCGCGCCAGGTAGTAGAAGAGGAGCAAGGTGGGCAGAAAGAGAAAAAGGAAGATGGGCGAACTGAAAACCATGCGGCCGATGCCCTTGCGCAACCGCCCTTCATTGGGCCGGAAATTGCGGGCAAAGTATTCGCCAAGCTCCCGGTCCTGTCAAGCCGCCATTCTTGATGAAAAAACAGCAGGCTCGTAGCGCCTGCTGTACCGCGAAAACTCGTTCAAAGTGAAGAGGGAGGGATCCTGCCGGTCATAGCCCGGCAGGTACTCTGGAAGTACCCGCGCGGCTACGACGCGCAGGGCACCCCCCTATTCCATGGGCCGGACGGCCTGATACCGCCCGTGAATCATATAGGAGAGGCTATAGACGATTTCATGCCACAAGAACCGGCAGGACGGACGGAAGCCCGTGATCCGGCTCGTGGGGGTGGCGGAAGGCGTCGCCTGGAGCCCGATCGTTTCGGCGATGATCATGGCCCGTTTCAGATGCCAGGGATCGCTGACAATGAGCACGGTGGCCAGGTGATTGGAAGCCGCAATGACCTTGGCATAAACGAGGTTTTCAATCGTCGTCTGGGAATACGGCTCGAGTAGAATATCCTGTTCCCGCACGCCTTTGGCCATCGCATAGTCACGGGCCACCTCGGCATTGGAGAGCGGCTCCCTGGGCGATTTCCCGCCCGTGAACAGGATTTTCGCGACCCGCCGCTCGCGATACAAAGTCACGGCATGATCGATGCGCGCCTCGAAAATGGGGGTGGGCTTGCCGCGCCGCGTGGCCGAGCCCAGCACCAGGGCGGCATCCGCCGTCGCGCCCGGGACAGTCGTGGTGAAGGCGCAAATACTCCACCCCATCCCGAGAATCGTCGCGCCGAGAAGGGCCAAAACCACCAGCGCCAGCCGCACCAGCCGGC
>JACQHI010000148.1 GCA_016199105.1 Lentisphaerota bacterium
AGCTTAAGTAAGTGCCATTCCCCTCAGCATATTCCCCTTGCTCCGTTTCATATTCCGTCTTACAACTCCCGCCATGACAACCGAGCCCATTCCCTCTCCATCCGAACCCTTCCTGATTCCCGACCGAAAAACCTTTTTGAGCGCGTTGGACTTTTCCAGCCCGGCGCTCGCGACCGTCAAACAGGCGCTCGACCGAAACGAGCTCGAAGAGGCCGGACGCCAGTTCGCGAGGCATTTCCGGGGACGCGACATGACGTCGCCCCTGTTGAAAGACTGGACGAGTCTCCCAAAAAATCCCGCGGCCGTCCCGCCCCGGGCGCCCGGTTACCTGGAAGGCCGGCTGTGGGACGCGTACAACGTGTATGACGCGCCCCCGACCGGCATTGACTGGCACGAGTGCCCCCTCTCCTGCCTGACCCGCTTTCCCATTTTCCCTGACCTGCTGGAAGCCGCCCACCATGCCGGCGACGTCCGGTATATCCGCTTCATCGTGGATCACGCGCTGGGCTACATGAACGCCTGGCCCATCGAAACGTTCACGGGCCACACCACGCGCGAGGGTTGGCGCCACCATTACGTCGTCGCCGCGCCCTGGTACTGGTGCATGCTCCCCGAACGTCTCGACGAATGGGCCAAGGCCATCGCGGTCATCCGCAAAAGCCCGGCCGTGACGGACGAGGAACTCCTCCGTATGTTGCACCGGCTGCTGGAGGAATGCCGTTTCTTCCTCCCGCAAATCCAGAAACATGTGGACGAGCAGCATAACTCAGGCGGCTTCATGATCCGCGTCCTGGGCGTCGTATCCGCCGTGCTGGCCGATTTCCAGGACGCCCGGCAATGGCAAGACGCGAATGTCCGCCTGCTGACGCAGTATCTTGATCAGGCATTCTATCCCGACGGGTTCTACAAAGAACTGACGCTCGGCTATTCCACCTCCATCGTCAAACAGACATGCGAGACCGCTTATAGCCTGCTCGACCAGCCGGCCATGACCGGCCAACATCAGCGGCTGCGGGACATGATCGCGCCGCTCATCGCCCTGTGCAAGCCCACCGGCAGTTTACCGTCGTTCGGCGACAGCTACTGTCTCCCGGTCTCCCATTACCTGGTCCGGCCGCTCATCGAGCGCCTGGGCATGCCGTGGGCGCTGGCGTTCCCCTACGACCGGACACCGGCGCCGCCGTTCGTTTCCTGGCCGGACCCCGGACGCCCGGCGTACGGCGGCTACTATGCCATGCGCAGCGACTGGACTCGCGATGCCCGTTATCTCATGGTGGACGGCGGACCGTGGGGCACCACGCACCAGCACGGCGACAAGCTGAGCTTCGTCCTGAGCGCATTCGGCGTCGATTTCCTCACGGATCCCTCCAACACGCAGTATGCCAGCAACGAGCCCGACGCCCTGATCACCATTTTGAATGCGGGCTTTCTTCACAACACCATCACCGTGGATGGCGTGGACGAATTCATGAAAGGCCCCGAAGACCTGGCCGCGACCACCCCGCTCGCCAACCGCTGGGAGTTCGGCCGCCGTCATGTCCTCTTCGCCGGCGAATACGATTTCGCGCCACTCAAGGCCGTCCGCTGGCAGCGGCGCCTGCTGTTTGTGGACAATGCCTACTGGCTGTTGCAGGATGTGCTGACCGGGACCGAAACCCATCCGTCCCTCGAGCAGAATTTCCAGTTCGAGGAAAAGATCGCCGTGACCCTTGAGGCCGGAACGGCCACGGCGCTGGCCGGGAACGGCGCGCGGCTGCTGATCCGGCCGCTGGACAGTCCGCTCGCGCCCGCCGTCACCATCGCCGACAGGACGCCACATACGACCTATTCCACGCAGGCCTATTCGCCACAGGAAGCCGGCAATCGCGAGCCCCAGCCTTTCCCCGTCGGCCGCGGCTGGGTCGCGCGGCGCACCAACAAACCGTATCCCGCCCCCGCCGTCACCTACACGGGGAGGCTGACGTTGCCCGCCGTGCTGACGCTCGCGCTGATTCCCCTGCGGAACGGTCAGCCGGACACCGCCGCGCCGGACATCCGTCTTCGCCAACGCTACGCCGGACACGTCCGGCGCGAAACATCCGGCGCCCTGACCCGCTGGCTCCTGCCCGCGCGGGACGGAACCCTGATTCTCGAAACTTCGCCCGACCGATTCGAAGTCAGAGGATAGAGCAAGGATGAAAAGACGGCTCAGCGCAGCTTCGCCCTCCAGTGACGGAGACGGATGCTGTGGAGGGCGAGACTGTGGCGAGCCGGGGCCGGAGAAACGGCTCGGCACAGCCTCGCCCTCCAGGGTTCGGAGAATCGCGGGCTTTACCTGCGGTTCATTTTTTTCAACATGCGTTCGCCGATTCCACACATCAGCCCATTTCTGTTGTTGATTTCTTTGCGGAAAAAGCGGAGCCTTAACGCGAATTGTGCTGGCCAAACATTCCAAGTTCGATTGCCGCCCCTACGTCGCGCCTGTGAAGGACTACCGGGCCGACTTCAAAACGAAAGTTCCGCAACCATGAGCAAACCCAAAAAAACCACCCTACTCGTCCGCAACACTGAAATTGCCATTCTTTCCTACGGGGACGAGGACTTCATCTCCCTGACCGACATGCTCAAGGCCAAGGACGGGGAGTTTTTCATCTCAGACTGGCTTCGGAACCGCAACACCGTGGAGTTTCTTGGCATTTGGGAAACTGTCCACAATCCGAATTTTAATTCCGGCGAATTCGCCATAATTAGAAGCCGGGCGGGGCTGAATAGCTATAAGATCAGCGTCAAGGAATGGGTGGGAAAAACCCGGGCTGTCGGCTTGAAAGCCAGTGCTGGACGCTACGGAGGCACCTATGCCCACAAAGACCCGTTAAAAGGAGAACCATGACTCCTTGGACATTCGCGCATGTGGCCGATATTCACGTCGGCTCGCCCCGCTCGTTCCGTTTCCAGCCGGCCTGGAACGAAAACTGGGAGACGGCGCGCCGCCGGCTCGTCGCGCTCCGACCCGACCTGTTGCTCGTCGGCGGCGATGTGGCGCGCGACGGCACGCTGCATCGCTACGAATTGGAGGCCGTGCGCGACGATTTCCAACGGCTGCCGTTTCCGGCGCATGTCGTCCCCGGCAACATGGATACGGGCAACAAACACGCCACGGCGCAGGGATTTTACGCGCGGCAGCGCGATATAGCGCTGAACATTCAACCGGAGCAACTCCGGCAATTCGAATCCGTCTTCGGCCCGTCCGCCTGGACCTTCGTCCATCGGGGCGTCCGCTTTTCCGGTTTCTGCGACATGCTGCTCGGGTCGGGTCTGCCCGAGGAAGCCGCCCTATGGCGCTGGCTGGAATCGGTGGCGCGCCTGCCGCGCGAGCGCTTTCATGTCTGGTGTCTCCATTACGCGGTCTTTATCGAGACGCCGGACGAACCCAATTACCGCATCGCCGGCAGCCAAGCCGAATACCTGGACTGGTATTTCGGCCTCGACAATCCCGGCCGCCGGCGCCTCCTGGACCTTTTCAAGGCCAGCGGCGCCACGCTCGCGATCAGCGGACACGTGCATTGCCGTAAAACGCATTTCGCCGAGGGCATCCGTTTCGATATCGCGCCCTCGACGGCATTCGCGCAATACGACCGGCGTTGGCCGGACGGCGATCCGACCCTGGGGTTTCTCGTTTATACGGTCGGCGAAGAGGCCATCACGTGCGCGTTTACGCCCCTGGAACGCGTCTCTCACCTCCCCGGCTACGGACCCGGCGGACACGTGCTCCCGGAGGATCGGGATTATTCCATCGCGTGGGAGAAGCCGTAACGCCTCAGTACTTGTAATCGCGGGGAACGATGGCCAGGTGGGCGATGCGGTAATGGATGATCCGCTGGGTCGTGTGGAGATGCCGCGCGGCGGCGGCCACGTTCCCGCGGAATTTCTTGAGCGCGTCCACAATGACCTCCCGCTCGTAGGAACGGATGAGCGTTTTCAAGTCCGCCCCCTCCTCCGGGAGAATGGCGGTGTGGGTTTCCTCGCTGGTCTGCAGGGACGGCGGCAGCGAGTAGCCGTGAATGACATCGTCGGTGCTGGTGAGCACGGCGCGCTCGATGCCGTTTTCCAGCTCACGCACGTTGCCGGGCCAGTGATAGGCCATCATCATGTTGATGGCCGGCGTGGAGATCCGCTTGATGTTCTTGTGGTAAACCTCGTTGTACTTCTGCAGAAAATGGTCCGCCAGCAGGATGATGTCGGACCGGCGCTCCCGGAGCGGAGGCAGGTGGATGGGGAACACGTTGAGCCGGTAATACAGGTCCTCCCGGAACCGCCCCTCGCGGATGGCCTTCTCGATGTCCTTGCCCGTGGCCGCGACGAGCCGCACGTTCACCTTGATCGTCCGGTCGCCCCCGACGCGCTCGAACTCGCGTTCCTGGATCACGCGCAACAGACGAACCTGCACGGCGGGGGAGATGTCGCCGATCTCGTCGAGGAGCAGTGTGCCGCCGTTGGCCAGCTCGAAACGCCCCCGTCGTTGCTGGGTCGCCCCCGTGAATGAGCCCTTCTCATGGCCGAATAGTTCGCTTTCGATCAGGTTTTCCGGGAGCGCCGCGCAGTTCACGCTGATGAACGGGCTGTTTTTCCGCGCACTGCCGAAATGGATCGCGCGGGCCACCAGCTCCTTGCCGGTGCCCGATTCGCCGCGGATGAGCACCGTGGCCTGGCTGTCGGCCACCTGGGCGATCTGGTCGTACATGGCCCGCATGCTGCTGCAGTTGCCCACAATGTTGCCGGGCCGGTAGCGGTCGTCGAGTTGCCGGTGCAGACGCCGGTTCTCCGCCATGAGGCTGGCGCGTTCCTGCATCTGTTCCCGGATGCCCGCCACCGCCTCGGCCAGCACGCTGGCCACCAGTTGGAGAAACGACATGTCCCGCTTGAGCCGCTTCTCGTCGGTCGCCGGCCGGTCGATGCTCAGCGTGCCGATGACCTGCCGGTGATGCAGGATCGGCACGCAGATGAAGGCCGCCCGGGAATTTTTACGCGACTGCGTAAGATGCAGGAAATCCGGTTCCTGGTCGATGTCGGGAACGATGATAGGCTTGCCGGTTTTGGCCACCTTGCCGGTGATGCCCTCGCCCACGGGATACTGGCCGCGCTTCCGCTCCTCCTCGGTC
>JACQHI010000149.1 GCA_016199105.1 Lentisphaerota bacterium
GTCGTGGTTTTGCCCGCGCCGTTGGGACCGAGAAAGCCGAACACCCGGCCCTCTTCCACCGTCAAGCTTAGCCCGTTGAGCGCCCGCACCCGGCCGCGGCGCTCGGGGAACTCGACGCACAGATCGGATATTTCAATGGCGGCGCTCATGGAACGAGCCCCCGAACAATCGTTTCAAGGCAACACGCCATTGGCGCCGCGACTTTTCGGCGAACCGGGTCAACCGGTCCACACGACGGCGAGTCCATTTGAAATCGAGGCCGGCCGGCGCCCCCCAGTGTTTTTTCCGGGCCAGGGCATCCCCCGGATCCGGCATCGTCAATTCGTCCAGACTCGTCTTCACCCGCCGATAGGCATCGCGGAAGGGAACGCCCTGCCGGACGAGGTCCAGGGCCGCATCGGTCGCGAAAACCGCCGGCGTGAATCCGGCGAGCAGGGCTTTTTCCCGCGTCTTCATGCCGCGGATGACCGGCGCCAGGATGCGCAAACTGGCGCGCGTTGTGTCGAAGCCCCGCATCAACGGTTCCTTGGTCTCCTGCAGGTCCCGGTTGTAACCCGAGGGCAGTCCCTTGAGGACCGCCATGACGCGCACCCACTCCCCCGCGACGGCGCCCGCGCGCGCGCGGACGAGCTCCAGCACATCCGGATTCCGCTTCTGCGGCATGATGCTGCTGCCCGTTCCGTAGGCCGCCGGCAACAGGAAATAACCGAATTCCGGAAGACTGTACAACAGGAGATCCTGGGCCAGGCTCGAGAGGGTCGTCATGATGCCGCTGAGCATGGCCAGCGCGACCATCGCGTTCCGCCCCCGGCTTACACTCGCATACAACACGTTATGCGACGGCTCTTCGAAGCCCAGGAGGCGGGCGGTCAGCTTGCGATCGATGGGCAACGGCACCCCGTAGCCGGCGGCGGCGCCCAAGGCGCACCGGTCACTCTGCCGGTATGCCGCCGGCAGAAGCTCCAAATCGTCCAGGAGATTCTCGGCGAAAGCCGAAGCCCACAAACCGACGGAGCTCGGCATCGCCGGCTGCATGTGCGTGCGCCCGACCATGGGCACGGTCCGATGACGCCGCGCCAGGTCCAGGAGCGCCTGCACCAGCGACAGCCCCTCTTCCATCGTCGCCAGAAGCTGCTCCTTCGTGAAAATCTGAAGGGCCACCGCCACCTGGTCGTTGCGGCTGCGGCCGGTATGAACTTTTTTCCCAAGCTCGCCCAGCTTCGCCGTCAGGCGTCGTTCCACGGCCAGATGAACATCCTGGTCCTCCAGCCCGATGCGAAAAGAGCCTCGCGCGGCGTCGCGGAGTATGGCGGCCAGCTCGCGAACGATTTTGTTCCGCTCGGTCCCGGAAATGAGGCGCGGTTTCACCGGCATTCGCGACAGCATTGTGACATGCGCCGCGGTTCCCGCGCAATCCGCCGACACCAGCGCCTGATCCAGCTCGATATCGCGCCCGGCCGTATACGCCAGCGCGTCGGGATGCACCGTGCCCACCGTGGTTTGTAAAGCCCGCTTCTTCATCCATCACCTGCCGGCAACCGCCGGCAGCCTTCCTCTTCGGCCTTGTGTTATTTGGGCGTCACCATGATTTCGGCGTCGCCCAACTCGATGCCCCCCAGCTTGTCGAGAAAAGACCGATCGTGTTCGCTGAGCTGGAAGAGGGGCCGAATCTTGGTCATGACCAGTTGACCCGCGGGTCCCGGCAGGGGCAGATGGCCGATCGCGCCGCGGCGCAACTGGAACGCCATGCCTTCCTCCGTGAGTTCCAGCACGCCCACCACCTGGTACGTCATGCCGAAGTCGGGTTTGAAAGAGCCGATTTCCAGACCGCTCATATCCCGAACCGCCTGGAAAACGATGCCGTCGGGCTTGACATCCAGCTCCATGCTTTTGACGTTGGCCAGTTCGCGGCCTTTTCCCGGGTTTTTCTTCAGCTCGGACAGGATATACTTCAAATAGGCGTTCACCTCCGCCTCCGAAAAAATCACATGGCCCTTCTGCCGGCCGCCGCCCTGCCTCAGCAAGCCGATCTTCTTGTGCGCACTCTGCGCATCGGCTGTTTCGCCGCGGTCCACATCGAGGGAGGCGGGCCACAGGGCCAGCCCCGCGGCGACGATCACAAGGGCCATGACCACCTCGACAAAGACTTTTTTCAAGAACCCCGCCGCGCGCGCCGGCGCGGCGAGTTGTTGCTCGGACACCGCGTTGAAATCCAGCTTGGCGCTGCACTTCGCGCAGAAAATATGGCCCAATTCGTTGTTATGACCGCACTTTGAACAGGGCACCATGACTCATTCCTTTCCCTTGGAGGGCTTGGCCGGGCTCTTGGACTCCGCCGGCTTGGTTTCCGCCGGCTTGGACGGACTCTTGGAACCCGCAGGCTTGGTTTCGGTCTTGCCGGCGGACGTTGTGTCGGACGCGCTTTTCGCCGGAACGCCGGAGTCTTCCTTGGCGCTCTTCTTGTATCCTTCGCTCCGGTAATCGGTCTGGTAGAAACCGCTGCCCTTGAAAATAATACCGGCGCCCTTCCCGATCAGCCGGCGCACCTTCCTCTTGCAGGTCGGACATTTCCCCAGCGGCTTGGCGGTGATGGGCTGATACACATCGAATGTTCCGCACCGGCTGCATTCATATTCATAGGTCGGCATGCCCTCAACCTCCCTGCATCATCCGTTTCAGTCCCCACGGAATTCAAACCCCAATACCATAGCACATCGGGGCTGCGTTTCAATCTTCCAAATTAGGGGCCGATCCAACTTCAAATCCCGTTGACGCACAAGGCGGTGTGGGCCATCATAGGCGCCTTAGCTCTGGAGGAATGACCATGAACCGCGAGTCCATCGACCGACGCCACCTGGATCCCGACCTGCCCATCGAAGAGCGGGTGAACGGCCTGGTGTCCCAAATGACCCTGCGCGAGAAGATCGCGCA
>JACQHI010000150.1 GCA_016199105.1 Lentisphaerota bacterium
GAGTCAATTGAATATGCACTCTCCTCAGAAATGACGTTGCGCCGGGTGAGTTCACGCGCCCGTTAAAGGCGATTATTGACGGGAAACCGCACGGCACGTACGATTCGGCTCCATGCGCCAAGACGAGAAGAAGCCCAACATCCTCTTCATCATGCCCGATCAGATGCGGGGGGATTGTCTGTCGCTGGAGCATCATCCGGCCGCGCTCACCCCGAACATGGACGAGATCGGGGGGCAAGGCGCGCATTTCACCCGGGCTTACTCGACCTGCGCCTCCTGCATCCCGGCCCGGCGGTCCCTGCTCACCGGCCAATTCCCGGCCACCCACGGCATGGTCGGCTACGAGGAAGGCTGTCCGCTCAAGGCCCCGACCCTGCCCCAGGTCCTGCGCGATGCCGGCTATGCCACGGCGCTCGCCGGCCGGTACATGCACCAATCGCCGTACGAAGAACCGTACGGCTACGAACAACAAACGCTCGGTACGACGTACATCCCGCACGACGATTACGCCCGCATGCTGGACAGGGAAGTCCCGGCGCTCGGCGGCATTCGCGGACTCGGCATGTCGTTTAACGGCTGGCATGCGAGGCCGTGGCCCCTGTCCGAACACCTGCATCCGACAAACTGGGTCGTTGCGCAGGCGCGCCGGATGCTCGCTGGGCACGAGGCGAACCGCCCGCTTTTTCTCACCGCTTCGTTCTATGCTCCGCACCCGCCCCTGATTCCTCCGCCGTTCCACATGGAGCGCTGCCTCCGGATGGACCTGCCTCCGGCGGCCATCGGCGACTGGGCCGTTCCTCCTCCGGCCGACGGCGTCGGCGCCTGTCTTGACGCCCATCGCGTCGTCCTCCGCGGCGAAGCGCTCCGTCGTGCCCAGGCGGGATATTTCGGCCTGATCAATCATCTCGACGACCAGCTGTACTGGCTGATCGCCGAATTCAAGGAGAAGAGCCTCGCGGCTGGGCGCCCATGGGTCATCGTCTTCACCTCCGACCATGGCGAGATGCTCGGCGACCATTACTTCTTCCGCAAGTGCGAACCGTACGAGGGCGCGTCCCGGATCCCCTTGCTGATCCAGGGCTCGCGCGGACTGGGCTTCAAGGCGGGAACCGCCTGTTCGCAGCCGGTCTGCCTGGAGGACCTGATGCCGACACTCCTGGACCTGGCCGCCGTTCCGCTTCCGGACGGCGTCGACGGTCGGAGCCTGGCGCCCGTCCTGCGCGGCGAGACCGTGACGATCCGGCCGTTCCTTCACGGGGAACATGCCCCCTGCTACAGCCGGGAGCAGGCCTACCATTTCCTGACGGATGGAAAGACCAAATACATCTGGCGCCCCACGGAGGGCTCGGAACAGCTTTTCGATCTCGATCATGACCCGCGGGAGTTGCGCGACCTGGCGCCCCGGGCTGAAGCCGGCGGCGTCCTGCGGGAGTGGAGAACGCGCCTGATTCACCAGCTCCGGGAACGCCCCGAGGGATTCAGCGACGGCACGCGCCTGATTGCCGGACGTCCCTACGAGGCCGTTATGGCGAAGGCGAAATCATGACCCGCCGTCGAAAAGACACCGTTCTCCCGCCGGGCAAAAACGGGGTGGCGCCACCCAGTTATCTGCGCGGGTACGAACAGCTCTATGCGCGCAACCCCCGGGAGGCGGCTCTCGCCTGGTTCCGCGACGCCCGGTACGGGCTCTTCCTGCATTACGGGCTTTACTCCCTCCTGGGCCGGCACGAATGGGTGCAACTCCGGGAAAAGATTCCCGTGGCGGAATATGAAAAACTGGCGGCGAACTTCACGGCCGAGCAGTTCAACGCCGACCGCATCGCCGACCTGGCCGTGGCCGGCGGCATGCGGTATGTCAATATCACGACCCGCCACCATGAGTCGTTTTGCCTGTTCCGAACCCGCGAAACGGCGTTCAACAGCCTGAATACGCCCTGCGGGCGCGATCTCGTCTCCGAGCTGGCGGTCGCCTGTGAGAAGCGGGGCCTCGGCTTATGCCTCTATTATTCCCATGGACGGGACTGGCGGCATCCTCACGCGCCGAACAACGATCGCTGGGGAGGCGCGGCGCGACCCGACTACGATCCGCCGGAGCCATCCTACGCCACGGGAGCCCGGCATGACCTTCAACAGTATCTCGACTTCATGACCGCCCAGATCACGGAACTGCTCACCCAGTATGGCCCGGTGGCCTCCATCTGGCTCGACGGCATCGCCGTTCCGCTCCAGGGGGAGACGGCGGCGTTCCAATGCCAGAAGTTGTACGATCATATCCACCGCCTGCAGCCGCAGGTCCTTGTCTCGTACAAGCAGGGCGTCACCGGCACCGAGGATTACTTCGCCCCCGAACATGGGGTTCCGACCGAAACCGATGCCGGGCTCCTTCAGGGCCACATCGGCCGGGAGGCGGGCAAGATCATCGAAGTCTGCACGACCCTCTGTCCGGGCAGTTGGGGCTACATGAAAGCGGAGACCGGCCGGCACCTGACGGAGGAACAGGTCTGGGAAAAACTGTGCCAGGCGGAGCGGGGGCATTACAATCTGCTCCTGAACACCGGCCCCCTGCCGGACGGCAGCCTGGATCCTGAAGACGAGGCGGTCATCCGGAAGGTCGGCCGCCGCCTGGCCGAAATCCGCGCAAAGAAAGGATTGTGTCCGTGACAGCGACTGCCGACTTTGAACATCTCGTGCCGGATACGATGCTGAACGCCGTGGAGCAGGTGCTGGGCGTGACGATGTCCGGCCTGGCGACGCCGTTGCCCAGCTACATCAACCGGGTGTACGAGGTCCAGACAATGCAGGGCGACCGGCTGATCGCCAAGTTCTACCGGCCGGGCCGCTGGTCGCGCGAGGCCCTGCAGGACGAGCACGACTTCGTGGCGGATTGCGCGGCCGAGGAAATCCCGGTGATCGCCCCGCTCGCCCTGCCCGGCCGCGGCACACTGCACGAGGCGGACGGCATCTATTTCACCCTCTTCCCCAAACGGTTCGGGCGTCCGTTGGAAATCAACAACGACGCGGACTGGATGAGGGCGGGACGCCTGCTGGGACGCGTCCACACGGTGGGCGGCCGGCGGAAAGCGCCGGCCCGGACGGATTTGCATCCCCGTCAATCCACGGCGGAACACGTCCGTCTCTTGCTCGACAACGGGTTCGTGACCCCGCGGAACGAGGACGCGTTCGAGGACGTCGCCGCCGACATCCTCGAGCTGATCGCCGGGCTTTTCGACGACGTGGATTTCATCCGGATCCACGGCGATTGTCATGGCGGCAACCTGCTGGACCGGCCCGACGAGGGGATCATGCTCATCGATTTCGACGATATGATGATGGGGCCGCCCGTGCAGGACCTCTGGTTGTTGCTGCCGGACCGGGCGGACCGGTGCCGGCGCGAGTTGGACCTGCTCCTGACCGGCTACGAGCAGTTCCGGGAATTCGACGAAAGCACCTTTCGCCTGATCGAACCGCTCCGGGCGATGCGCATCATTTACTTTCTGGCGTGGTGCAGCACACAGGTGAACGACTACAAATTCCGGACGGACCATCCCGACTGGGGCAGCGACGGTTTCTGGCAACGCGAAGTGGCGGACCTGACCCGCCAGCTCCACGTGATCCAAGAGCATGTTTCGCTTTGAAACGAGGGGCGGCACGGAGTAAATTCCGCTTTCCTGGGGTTGTACCCCAGGCTGAAGACTGGCACCCCGTTGGGGTGCTCAGAGGAATATAGCAACGCATTGAGGAAAGAAAGGCGAAGGCATGAAAACCGAAAAATGGGCGGTGCTTTGCACGGCGCTGGCGGTGGTCTGGACATGTTCCGCGGCGGAGAAATCGGCCTTGAACCCGGTGACGCTCAAGAAAGCCCCGGATCACAAACCGGTGCCGATCGTGGTGACCGGCGAGGCGAAGGCCGTCATTGTGGCGCCCAAAGGCGTCCAGGGCGCCCACGACCTTCAGAAATACATTGAAGCCGCCACCGGCGTCAAGCTGGCCATCACCAACAAGGTCGTCAAGCCGGCCATTGTGCTCGGCGATTGCCCGGAAGCCGCCGCGCTCGGGCTCGACAGCGCGAAGCTGCCGATCGAGGGTTTCGCCATCAAGACGGCGGAAGACCAGGTGTTCATCGTCGGCAACGGCGGCGGCCAGCTCTGGGGTGTTTACGAATTCCTAGAACGGTTCGTCGGTATGCGCTGGTATTTCATCTCGCCCCAGCCAGACGGCAGCGATCTGGGCCAATCCATTCCGAAGACGAAGAACCTGAGCGTGGCAGCCACCTGGCTCGAAGACGCCCCCGTGTTCCGCAAGCGCGAAATCTGGCCCGGTTGTTCCATCCCGTCGCACGGCGCGGGATTGCAACTCGGCCCCCTGCACACCTTCCTGCGCTCGGACGACACCTGGCCGGTCCTGCTTCGCGTGCACCAGCCCAACTGGGCCGGCGTGGAGGAGTATCGGAAGAACCGGCAGGAGGTGTATCAACTGAAATCCGACGGCACCCGGGACTACAACGTGCTGTGCTACGGCAACCCCAAGACGCTGGAATCCTATCTCGAACAGATCCAGAATTTGGTCAACAAGACCCCGTATCACCTCGGCGTGGCCGGCAAGGCCATCACCGTATCGCCCCAGGACGTGGAACTGGCCTGCTACTGCAAGGACTGCCAGAAGCTGGTGGACCCCAACGGCGGCGGCTACGGCACATACTCGAAAGTCATGGCGACCTTCGTGGACAAGCTTGCGCGCGAAGTCCAGAAGCGCTGGCCGAACGAGGGCTTCACGATCATCTTCCTGCCCTACCTGAACTACACGATGGCGCCGGACGGCTTCAAGTTCCCCGGCAACGTGGAAGTCCAGATCTGCGGCATGCCCGGCATGGCTTCCTACAAGGAACCCGCCATCCGCGACAGCGAGCAGGCAAATCTCGACAAGTGGTTGGCCATCTCCGGCCGCAAGATCCAGAACTGGCACTACGACGTCTGGCCGGCCCACAAAACCTCGGCGGCCTATCACTATCCGCACGTGGTGAAGGATTATTACACGCGCAACCGCGACAAGACGGTGGGCTCGTTCATCAACGGCGAGTTCGATCACTGGCCGCGGCAGAACATCAGCCTTTATTGCTGGCTGAAGTGCCTGTGGAACCCGGACTTCGACGTGGACGCCGCCGTGGACGAGTTTTGCGCGCGGATGTTCGGGCCGGCGGAGAAAACGATGCGCGAGCTGGTCGGCCTGCAGACGGACCGCTGGGAAAAGAGCGTGTGGCCCGGCGGCCGTTTCTCCCCGAAAGGCATCTACGAGGTCAGTTTCCCTCGCGACATCGTAAAGCGGATGGAAGCGCTGCTCCAGAAGGCGAAAGAGGAAGCCAAAGGCGATCCGCTCGTCACCGCGCGCCTGAAGTATTACGCCCCGGCGCTCGAGGCTTTCTTCAAGGAATCCAAAGACCTCTCCGAAGGCACGGGCCTCAAGCCTTTACCGGCCCAGAAGGTCGGCGAAAACCCGAAGGTTGACGGCAAACTGGATGAGCCGGTGTGGGGCCGCGCCTCCTCCAACAGCTTTATCCAGGCCATGGGCGTCAACAGGGGCAAACCGGCGATTTTTGCCACGTTCGTGCAGGCCGTATGGACGCCGGAGGGCATCACGTTCGGATTCAAGATGATGGAGCCGCACATGGACAAACTCTGCACGACGCACGGCGGCCACGACAACGGCGAGATGTGGTGGGACGACAACGTCGAGCTCTTCCTCGATGTGACCGGCAAGAAGGAGGGTGAATTCCACCAGTTCATCGTCAACCCGAACTGCGCCTATTGGGATTCCAAGGTGAAAGACGCCTCCTGGGAATGCAAGGGCATGAAGATGGCGGCCTTCAAGGGCCCGGACTTCTGGAGCCTGGAAGTGTTTCTGCCCTATGCGGGGTTCCCGGAGGCGGCGGTGCCGATGCTGTCCTCGGACAAACGCTGGTACGGCAACTTCATGCGCCACCGCGTGGCGGACGGCCCCCGGGAATACCAGCGGATGAACACCACCGGCGCTTCGACCAGCGACAACCAGGCCGATTTCGCCGAAATCCGGTTCATCGAATGATCGAGCTCGCCGACATTGCCCGAATCTGCGGCGTTCCCGAAGCGGAGGTCGTGCGGGTCGCCCGGGCGGTCAAGGCCGCCTACGGAAAAATCGAGGGGGCCATGGCGAAGGTCTTCACCCTCGATTTTACGGAAGCGACCGCCCTGGTGACGGCGCTGTGCGGCACGGGCGCCAACCCCCTGCGGCTGCTCGAGCTGGGCACCCAGTTCGGCGTCAGCACCTGCCTCCTGATGGACAGCCTGAAAGCCCTGGGCATCCGACCACTGATCACCACCTATGACGTGGACGTCCAGCGGCATCTGTTCAAGGAAGGCGAGGCGGACTTCCGCCAGGAGGACATCACGGCCCGCTGCGGCGCGGTGCTGGACGAGCTCAAACCCCACGCCGTGTTTCTCGACGCGCATCCCTGGCGCCTGACCTACAACATGACCCTGGAGATTCGCCGGCGGCGGATTCTCTTCTTCATGCACGATGTCGCCGATACGCTCTGGAACGAGAACCTCCAGGGAGGCCGGTTGCCCATCGAGGGCAACGAATGCAACCCCAATGCGCCCTGGGAACGCAAGGTGCTCGAGGTCGTGTTCGGCCCCGGCATCCATTCCGGCCACCTTGACGCCGGAGACTACCGGATCGATCTGGTGCGTTCCCACCTCGGCCTGGCCATCGGCCGGCCGACCCCGGCCGCCCCACCGGCATCGTAAATGATTCCATTTTTTAGTCGCCACGAGAAAGGCGATTTGCTATAAACCCCGACAATGAATTCGGCGAATTCCACTCCGACCCAAATCATCGCCATTGGCGGCGGCAAAGGCGGTGTGGGTAAAAGTTTCGTAGCCGCCAATCTGGCCACGGCGATCGCCCAGGCCGGACACCCGACCCTGATTGTGGACCTGGATCTCGGCGGCGCCAATCTCCATACCCTCTTCGGCGTCAAAACCACCGATCGCGGCATCGGCGACTTCATTTACACGCCCAAGTCGGCCGACCTGACCGATTACGCCACCGATACCGGCATTCCCCGCCTGCAATTGATCTCCGGCAACGGCTTTATTCCCGGCATCGCCAATCTCACCTACCAGCAAAAAGTACGGATCCTCAAGGCCATCTCCAAAGTCCGCACGGACTATGTGATCCTCGACCTGGGTGCGGGCACCAGCTACAACGTCATCGATTTCTTTTCCATCACCGAATCGGGCATCGTCGTGACCATGGCCGAGCCGACGGCCATCCTCAACGGCTACGAATTTCTCAAGAACGTCCTCTTCCGCATTTTCAGCGTCCATTTCAAGAATGACCCGCCCATCCTGAAGGTCATCGAGAATTTCAAAACGCACGGCGGCGCGGATTCCTCCGTCAACTCCCTGATGCAGGAGGTCAAAAAGATCGATGACGCCGCCGAGGATGCCGTCCGCCGGCTGTGTCAGAACTTCCGCCCCGGCCTGATCCTGAACATGGCCCGGGGCGACACCCTGGGCCTCGAACGGAGCCTGACCGACATCTGCCGCAACTTCCTCGGCGCGGAAGTCGCCTTCCTGGGCGCGGTGCCGGACGATCCGATCGTGCAGGAATCCCTCATGCGCATGCGCCCCGTCTCGCTGGATTTCCCCGACAGCGTTCCGACGGAAGCCCTGAAAGCCATCGCCCGGAAATGCATGACCGGCCGGTGGCTCGACAGGAGTCACGCCGAGAAACTGGACGACAGCGGACCCGACATCTCCTCGAAAGCGGACGCGTCGCCGGCGCCCGCCATGAAGATAGACGGCCGCCGCGACTCCGAGTTATCGGGACTCCTGGCCGGTTTTCTGACCGAATATTCCGCGCAGGCCGGCGGCCATGCGCCGGCCCTTCGCCCCAAGACCGGGGAACCCCCCGCCCCCGGCGTTGAGGCGGAGCCGCAAGCCGCCGCGGCCGCGGAAGCCCTGGCGCCCTCGGAATGGCTCAAGCTGGAACCGCGCATAGACCCGCGAGTCAAGCTGCCCCGTTTCGCCTCCGTCCCGCCGCCCTCCAACCGTTTTCTGTTCTTCCGCCTGTCGAGCCGCGACGCGAAAATCAAGGAAGCCGTCAAGATCGTGGAATCCATCACCGACTCCGAAAACATCACGCTGGCCATGGAACAGGTCGGCGAACAACTCCCCAACGCCGAGGAAGTCGGCTGGGCCTGGATGAAAACGGGGCTCAAACTGATGGGGTTCAACCAGCTCTATCTTGCCGGGCGCGCTTTTCAGAAGGCCCACGCCTGTCTCGGCGGGCATCCCGTGGCCGCCAACAACCGCGCGGCCAGTTTCATCGCCGCCGGCCGCATCAAACCCGCCCAAGACCTGCTCGTTCAGTGCCTGCCCCGGGCGACGGAGGACCGGGACGTTCTCTTCAACATGGGCCTCGTGTATTTCATCCAGAACGATTTCCGCCAGGCCTGCGATTTCTTCGACAAAGTCAGGCAATTGAAGGACAAGGCCACGGGCCCCGTCTTCCTGAACGCCTTCTGCCTTTACCAGCTCGTGGACTACCCGCAGGCGCAAGCACTGTTCCAGGACGTCGTCACCCAGGATGTCACCGATCTCGCCTCGCGCTTCAATATCGGGCTCTGCCAGCTCCGCCTGGGACAGTTTGCCGAAGCCATCGCGACGTTCTCGGCCATTCTGTTCATTTCACCCGAGGATGCCGAGGCGCTGGTCGCGCGGGGGCTGGCCCATTGGTATTCCAAGAACGAGAAGGAAGCGTTCGACGATCTTAACCTGGCCATTAAGAAGCAACCCTCGAATCTGGCCTTCCGGGCCATGCGGGGCACGATGGCCCACACGGCCGGGCGCTTCGACAAAGCCATCGAAGACATGCAGGTCATCACCGATCTTCTGCCGGCCAATCAGCGCTACCAGGCGCTGATCGGCGAAATCCGCCGGAAAATGCGCGGGAACACATAGTCATGGATCTAATGAGTCAAAGCGGAAGGAAGTAATGGCCGCAAAAGAACGCAGAGCGGGGCTTCATCTTTGTGCTCTTTGCGATCTCTCGCGGCTAATAACTTCTCTGAAACATAAGTTTCTCGCGTGTTTGATCGGTTTCGCTGAGCAGTGACTAATCCTTCTTCAGAACCGGATCCCGCCCCACGGCCCGCCGAATTCGACGCCTATGCCAAGGACTATGACGCCGGCATGGACAATCCGCTCAAGCGGCGGCTGGGCGACAGCGCCGCCAGTTTCATCGAGATCAAAACCCGCTGGCTGCTCAAGGATCTGGCCCGGAATCCCCCCTATTCCTGCGGTGTTTTCGAGCGGCAGTGTCTCCTGGATTTCGGCTGCGGAACGGGAACCGCCCTGCGCTCCCTGCGCACCTTGGGGTATCCCGGCCGGCTCGCCGGCTGCGATGTCTCCGAAAAAATGCTGGCCGAAGCGTCCGAGAAATGGACGACAGGGACACAGCCCGAATGGCGGGTCGTGACCGGCAATCGCCCGGAAGCGGCGTGGCAGGCGCCGTTTCCTGACGATCATTTCGACATTGTCATCGCCAGTTCCGTCCTTCACCACGTGGAACCGGCGCAGCGCCAGACCTTGTACTCGGAGTTCCGCCGCCTCCTGAAACCCGGCGGACGCGTCTATATCTTCGAGCATAACCCGTGGAATCCCATCACCCGCTGGGTGGTGCGGCATACGAAAATAGACGAAAACGCGGTCCTGCTTCCGGCGCCTGAAACCCTGGACGGCCTGCGGTGCGCCCGAATGGCCCGCCGCCGCGCCGCCTATATGCTGTTTTTCCCGCCACGCTGGTCCTTCCTGCTCCCGCTGGAATCCCTTCTGGACCGCGTGCCCCTGGGCGGACAATACGCCGCGGCGGCCAATAAACCGGATTAGAAGAGAGACGAAGGGAAAAGATTAAGGTAAAGACGAAGGGGCGGCGAGTCGTCCCCCTAATCTTTAACCTAGAAACGTAGGTTGACCTGTCAGAGACTCCGTAAGTGCCCATTCGTGAACAGGATGCCGGGTTTCGTTCAACTGCCCCGCAGTTGGAAGATGTAGTTGTATAATATTGTCAATGGGCATGTTGCAGATCACAACTTGGTCAACTTACGTTTCTAGGTTTAACGATTCTCATTCGACCACCGGCGTTTCGGCGGTGGGCTGGACGGGTATGGCGCCGCGCCGGTCCCATCGGATGGCCATCAGGACGGTCCCCGCGGCCAGCACATTGCCGCTGGTGACGGCCAGGGCGCCGATGAGATTGCCCGGCGCCCCCAGGTTCAGGCTCGCGAACGACACAATCGCCACGACCGACAGGAGCACCGCCTGTCCGGTCATCACGGCCATGGGGTTTTTTACGCGCGCGGCGCAACCCTCCGCAAACGCCCTCAGCCCCACGGCCAACGGATACAGGATGAGACACC
>JACQHI010000159.1 GCA_016199105.1 Lentisphaerota bacterium
CCGGCTGGCGCAGGAACTGGGTGTGTCGGTTGACGCTCTTTTCGGGCGTTTGCCGGAGACGGGGTTCTTCGCGAGTCAGGGAGCTGAACGGGTGGCGGAGGGGCCGGATCATTGGATGACGCTCCGCGAGGATTCGGTTTCCTACGGTTACACCTCGGCGCCCGTAACGCCGTTTCTCCCGTTTCTCGACACGCCCGGCGGTCTGGCGGCCGTTGCGGCGGCCAACGAGCTGGCGAAAGCGTTCCTGGCCCTTGAGGATTTATGCGGCGCGATGAAGTGCGCCGTGCTGCCCTTGTATATCCCGTTTGTCGCCACGGAAACGGGGATGGAGCAATTGACGACCCAGGTGCGGCATCATCTCGGGATCACCCAGGCGGTCGTGTTCGATTATCTGGAATTGCTGGAAAACGCCGGGCTGCGTGTGGTGTTCTGCGACCTTCCCGCCGGACGGGATGACGCCGCGGTGATCAGCCTGAGCGCCTATGATCGGTTGCATTCCAACGCTCTTTTCTTTATCCGCCGCTCGCTCACTCCGGAGCGTCGGTTATTCCGTCTGTTGTTCGAGTTGGGGAGAATCTACTGGCACACGCGACAATTGATTGCGGGCGTCGCTCCCGCGTCGGCCAGCGAGCCTTTGGACGAGGTCCACGTGGCGCGGAAATTCGCCGCGTTCTTGTTGTTGCCGGCGTTGGCGGTTCGCGCGACGGTCTCGCAGTTGGGCATCGCTCCCGGCGACTGGACCTATGAATTATTGCTCCGCATCAAGCATCGTTTCGGCGTGTCGGCCGAGACTTTCTGCATCCGGCTGGAGGAACTCGGGCTGATCGAGGCCAAGCTGGCCGCCGACTTCAAGGCGCGCATTCGGGCCCACTACGAAGCGCACGCCAACACCGAACCCGACGGCTCGATGCGGAGGCTGAGCTACAACGGCCGCCTGGGCGACTTGCTGCTGAACGCACAAGGCAAGGCAGGGGAGGCCGGCGAAGAAGCTCGGGCGATTGCGGCAAAACTGGAGGAGCTTGGGCTGACTCGCTTGTCGCTTGCCGACACTGAAAACAAAGCGTTGATAAGCGATAGCGAGTCAGTCCAATTCGAACAATCGAGGATCGCGCATGAATAGCAACATGGACCTCAAACAGCACCATGAGTGCGTGCAACGCGCGATCGCGCTGGGGCGCGCAAACGATCCGACGGCGCTGCCGGAACTGACGCGCCTGCTCAAGATGCCTTCGGCTGAAATCCGGCGATTGGCGGCATCCGCCATCGGAAAACTGTCCGGGTTCGGCGCCGATCCGGAGGTTGCCGTGGTCGCGCTTGCGCCGGCGGCGCTTGGCGATCCGCATCCGCAAACGAAGCAATACGCGCTCAAGGCGCTCAAAGCTTATGGCGCCGCCGCCTCTCCGCATCTGGATGATTTGCGCGACGCGGCCGCCAATCCGGAAGAAAAAGAATACGTTCGCCTGGCGGCCGCCTCGGCTGTGAAAACCATCGAGGAAGCCGTGCGCATCCAGGAAGGATCCGCCCAGCATGGGTGTCAACGGTGTGGGAGAATCGTCGCCCAGGACGAGTATGCCCGCGCCCAGAAGATGTTTCAGCGCACACTCTGCGACAATTGTTTTGACGAAACCTACATCAAGCGCCGCAACTTCGACACCCGCGTGGAGGTCTCCAAGACCATCCCGACCACGGACGGCAAGCTCGTGCAATCCGGGGGAGAGAAGGCGATTACTGAGTGGCTTGCCGCTCATGGCATTGCCTACCGCTACGACGATCGTCTGCGCATTCTGGAAGGCCGCCAGGTGCGCCCGGACTTCTATCTGCCTGAACTCGATGTCTATATCGAATATTGGGGCATGGATACCCTCGACTACCAGATCGGCATGTTGATCAAAAAGCAAATGTATCAGCACGCCGGGAAGCGGCTGATTTCCCTCTATCCCAAAGACCTATCCTGCCTGGATACGCTGCTGAAACAAAAACTCGCGCTCCTGGCCCGGCCCGAATCCGCCGCCGCTGTGCCCACGCCCCATGCTGAGGAGAAGCTATGAACCTGACCGCACAACAGTTTCCGGATTTCTTCCGCGCTTGCCATCGGATTTCCTCATCACTGATGAGGAAATCTTGCGGGCGAGTGCCGGAGACAGGGTTGCGAATATCCGCACCGCCGGTGCGGAAATCCACCTCTCCGAAGTCAACGCCCTTGGTTGTCGAAAGAATTCTGCGACTAGCATGGGCTTGTATCGAAGCCGACCGCGCTGCATGGGAGCAACGGCGCGGCGAGACAAAAGGATAAAAATGCCTTTCAGACTATTCCATGATCTGTTTCCGGAAGTGGCGGAACGGGAGACCCGTACCATGCGCTTGCTGAAACGGATGTTTCGGGAAAAGATCGACAAGAAGATCGCCCAACCGCCCAAGACCGAGTGGTGGCGGAAGAAACGGAAACTGCGTTGAACGCGCACAGAGGCGGGAATATGCTGTTAAACCGCCAATCTGGCGCCTTAAGAATACGGGGGAAATATGGAGAAGAACATGAAAATCGCCCTATTCAAGGGCCGGACGATCAGAAGAACATTGCATCAAAATGAGTGGTGGTTTGTGGTCAACGATGTGATTGAGTCGTTGGCCGATTCCTCGGATCCGGCGCAGTACTTCAAACGATTGAAGGAACGAGATCCGGAACTCGCCAGGCTCACGGAAGAAGGGGGGGTACAGTTTGTACCACCCCTTATGCTCCAGGTGGAGACACCGGGAGGGCGGCAGAAAATGTACTGCTGGAACACCGAGGGTATCTTCCGGCTGATTCAGTCCATCCCATCGCCCAAGGCGGAACCGTTCAAACGCTGGCTGGCAAAGGTCGGTTATGAACGGGTGCAGGAAGTCGAAAACCCCGAACTGGCCACCCAGCGCACCCGTATGTTGTACAAGCTCAAGGGGTATAGCGACGATTGGATCGAAAAGCGGATGCGCGGCATCGCCATCCGGGAGGAATTGACCGACGAATGGCAGAAACGCGGGGCGGAAAAGGAGAAGGACTACGAAATCCTTACGGCGCAGATTTCAAAAGCCG
Organism: Lentisphaerota bacterium; assembly: GCA_016199105.1. Lineage (GTDB taxonomy): Bacteria > Verrucomicrobiota > Kiritimatiellia > JAAZAB01 > JAAZAB01 > JACQHI01. The sequence goes on from JACQHI010000159.1 coordinate 3,071, forward strand.
C
>JACQHI010000146.1 GCA_016199105.1 Lentisphaerota bacterium
ACGATATCTTGCCTTAATTAAGAGCTTATATTTGCCTGCTACAGTAATACCACTTCCAACCAGTGTTTCTTGATCAGACCTAATCTTTGCACAAATGAACACATCCACATTGTCGAGAACAGTTTGCGTGTCAAGCATCAGCTTGCCACGATGTTTTGTAATATTATTTTTCACGCTGTTTCGGTACCGTCATCCATGTTCTTCCAAAGTGGGTACAGGTTTCGACTGCCCGACGCCAGATCGCCTGAGCGGTCCGGTCATCGACCTCGCCATAGCCGGCTCGGATCTCGTCTGCCATGGCCAGGATTTCATGGTATGCCTCCTTTCTTTGCCGAAGATTGTAGGTCCAACGCGCCTTCTGTCCATCAAATAAACTGACACCAGAGATCAGCGCATCAGGCGCATGGCAGCTCCGTTGGGATACCGGATCGGGTCGGGATGGGTTGTCCGTCCTTATGGTGCGGGCGTCCCGCCTGCTTTCCGGGGCCACACGCCTGCCCACAGTGCTGTGAAAGCGCGCCAGCACAGCGTTGCAGGCGGACCGGCAGGAGGAACGCATGCACCACAACGGATCAGCCCTTTTCTGTTGTTGCGCTCCGGGAAATCACTCCTTATATTGAAACGGAAAAACACCATGCCTTCATCGATCCATACCGGCTACCCTGAACCGCAGGGGCTGTACGATCCGGCCCAAGAGCGCGACGCTTGCGGCGTCGGGTTCGTGGCCAATATCGACGGGACCCCCTCCCATGCCATCATCGAGCGGGGCATCGAGGTCCTGAAGAACCTGCTCCACCGCGGCGCCACCGGCGGCGATATGAACACGGGCGACGGCGCCGGCATCTCCATCCAGATTCCCGACGCCTTTTTCCGCCGCAAATGCCTCGCATTCGATTTGCCCGAGCCCGGCCGGTACGGGGTCGGCATGCTCTTCCTGCCGGACTCCCCGGACTTCCGGAAGCTCTGCATGGGCATCGTGGAAACAACCGCGACGGAAGAGGGTCTGGCCTTCCTCGGCTGGCGCGAGACGCCGACGAATGCCGACTGCCTGGGCGACAAGGCCCGCAGGGAAAAACCCGTCGTCTTCCAGTGTTTTGTAAAAAGTCCTTTCTCCGATGCTGTGGCCTTCGAGCGGAAACTGTATGTCGTCCGGAAAGAGATCGAGCATCGTGTCGCCGCGGTCCGCCCGTCCCGCGAGAATTTCTATATTCCCAGTTTCTCCTCCCGCACGATGGTGTTCAAGGGCCTGCTCATGGCCACGCAGGTGCCCGCGTTTTATCCGGACCTGACGGACCCCGCCCTGACCAGCGCGATGGCCGTGGTCCACCAACGCTACAGCACCAACACCTTCCCGTCCTGGAACCTGGCCCAGCCGTTCCGCTTCCTCGCGCACAACGGCGAAATCAACACGCTCAAGGGCAATATCAGCCAGATGCGGGCGCGGGAGCAATCGTTGCAGTCGGATTTGTTCGGACCCGACATCCGGAAACTGCTCCCCATCATCGACGCCGGCGGCAGCGATTCCGCCTGCCTCGACAACGCGCTTGAATTGCTCACCCTGGGCGGACGCCCCCTGCCGCAGGCCATGATGATGCTGATCCCCGAGGCGTGGGGCGTGAAATACCCCATCGGCCCCGACCTGCGCGGTTTTTTCGAGTATCACGCCGGCTTGATGGAACCGTGGGACGGTCCCGCCACGGTCGTCTTTACCGACGGCACGCGGGTGGGCGCCCTGCTCGACCGCAACGGCCTGCGCCCCGCCCGCTACACCCTCACCCGCGATGGCTTCATCGTGCTGGCCTCGGAGGCCGGCGTCCTCGACTTCGCCCCGGAGACGATCCTGGAAAAGGGCGCCCTGCGCCCAGGCCAGATGATCCTGGCGGATCTCTCGCTGAAACGCGTTCTCAAAAACGGCGAGATCAAGGCGACCTGCGCCCGGCGCCAGCCCTATCGCCGCTGGGTGGAGGAAAACAAGATCACGCTCCATGGGTTCTTCGACGCCGTCGCGCCGATCCAACCGGACACGGAACGCCTTTTCTCCCGCCAGTTGTTCTTCGGCTACACGCGCGAAGACCGCCGGACGATCCTGGAGCCGATGGCCGCCCGCGGCTACGAACCGGTCGGCTCCATGGGCTCGGACACGCCCCTGGCGGTCCTCTCCGAGAAGCCACAGTTGCTGTTCGCCTATTTCAAGCAGCTCTTCGCGCAGGTGACCAATCCGCCGATCGACTCCATCCGCGAGGAACTGGTGATGACGCTCATGACGTTCATCGGGAACCCGCCGAACATTTTGTCGGAAATCCCGCAGAACAGCCGCCTGGTGAAATTGCGCCATCCCATCCTGTCCAACGAGGATCTCCACCGCCTCCGCACCCTGCATCTCAAGGAATTTTCCGTCGCGACCCTGCCCATTGGGTTCCCCGGCGGCGGCTCGGGCGCCGACCTGGAAAACGCGCTGGAGGCGCTCTGCCGCATGGCGGAAGACGCCGTCCTCGCGGGGCAAACCCTGCTGATCCTCAGCGACCGCGACCTGCCCGCCGACCAGGCGGCCATTCCCTCCCTGCTGGCCGTTTCGGCGGTGAACCGGCATCTGGCCGCCAAGGGCCTGCGGACGGGGTCCGGCCTCATCGTGGAAACCGGCGAGGCGCGGGAGATCATGGGCTTCGCGACCCTGCTGGGCTACGGGGCCAGCGCCATCCATCC
>JACQHI010000147.1 GCA_016199105.1 Lentisphaerota bacterium
GTGCACCGCCTGGACAAGGACACCAGCGGGGCGCTTGTGATCGCCAAAAACGAGACGGCGCTCCAGGGGCTGTCCGAGCAGTTCAAGCGGCGGGAGGTGACGAAAGAATACCTGGCTCTTGTGGCCGGACATCTTCAGCCCGGATCGGGCCGCATTGAAACCCTTATCGGCCGGCATCCCGTTCGCCGGCAGCGGATGGCCGTTCGAACCCGGGGGGGACGGCAAGCCGTCACCGTCTATGAAACCCTGGAACAGTGGCCGTGCGCGTCGCTCTTGAATATCCGCATCGAAACGGGACGCACCCACCAGATCCGGGTTCACCTTTCGCACCTGGGCCATCCGGTGCTCGGCGACACCCAATATGGAGCGGGTTCCTGGCGCGCCTTCCCCGCGCCTCTCCCCCGGCAGATGCTCCATGCCCGGCATATCGTTTTTCGGCACCCCCACAGCGGGAAACGCATGGAGTTCACCGCCCCCCTTCCCTCCGACATGGCCGCAGTGATTGACCTGATGGGCAGCCCCATATCCCCCGGTCGCCATCCCATCCGCGATCTCGTGTAACAAAAGGAATCGACTTTCCCGTTGTTTTCTGGCATACAGGGACTCAGAAAACAACGAAAGGGATTTCACACATCATGTCCATCAGACCGGAAGTCATTCCGTTTTTAATCGGCGTCATCGGGCTCTTTGGCGGTGTGGGGATTTTGCTGACCTGGCTGAAATGGCGGCGGGCAGCGGGCATCTCATACGTTCTTGGCGTTGTCATGGCCCTGTTCATGCTTTTCTTCTTCCGCGATCCCGAACGCGTCCCTCCCTCGGATCCTTCCGTGATCGTAGCGGGCGCCGACGGCACGATTTTTGGCGTCAAAGAGGTGCAAGAGACGCAGCTCCTCAAGACAAACGCCGTCCGCATCAGTATTTTTCTCAGCCTTCTGGATGTCCATGTCAACCGTTCCCCCATTTCGGGCAAGGTCGCTTTTGCGGAGTATTATCCAGGAAAGCGATATTTCACCTTCCAGGAAAAATCATCCGAATTCAACCAGCACAGCTCGATCCTGATCGAGGGGCCTTCAACGAAATGCCTGGTCAACCAGATCGTCGGTCCCGTAGCCCGCCGGGTGGTCTACTGGCTGAAGGTCGACCAAACCCTGACGATCGGCGAGAAGATCGGCATGATGAAATTCGGCTCGCGCATGGACCTGTATCTGCCTCAGGCGGATGTCGAGGTGGTCGTCAAGGAAGGCGACAAAGTCACGGCCGGCGTGACCCCCGTGGCCCGGCTCAAACCCAAGCTGGAACATCGACCATGACCTGGAGACAGTTACTGCCGACATCCATCACCCTCGGTGCCATGCTCTGCGGGTTCTTCAGCATTCTCTTCGCCCTGGAAGGGAGCGAGCTTTTTCTTGCGTCTGCGCAATGCATCATGCTGGCCATGATTCTCGATGGGATTGACGGCAATGTGGCCCGTCGGATCAAGGGGATGAGCGAATTCGGCGCGGAACTGGACACCTATGTGGACATGACGGCCTTTGGCTTGGCCCCCGCGGTTTTGATTTACCAGGTTTCCCTGCAAAGCCATGTGGATTGGCGGGTCCTGATGACCGCCATGGTGGTGTTATCCGGGGTCATTCGCCTCGCCCGGTTTAAAGTCCATGATCCGGATCGCGGGCAGGCGGGCTATTGCGGCCTCCCCATCACCACCAGCGCCGGATGGGTCGCTATGTTTGTCATGTTGAGCGAGAACTCGCGGGTCGGTCCCCGCTTTTCGTTGAACCAGGGTCCCATCGCCTTCATTTTTCTAGCCGGCGTGACGATCATGATTCTTCTTCAAGTCTCCAATGTGCGTTACCCAAAACCGACCAAAACGATGTTCGCCTTCATCCCCTGTGTTCTCCTTGTGGCCATGCTTTTCTATCCCCCCAAGAGCCCAGGCTCGGATGGAGTGCGAAGGATCGCGGAGCTGATCATGATTGTCCTGGGCGTGCTGTACGTGGTACTGGGGCCTCTTTTCGTGAAGATATCCAAAGGAAAGAAGCCTAACGAAGAGCCCAACTTGGAACCCCAGGCTCCGCCGGCCGAGTCTTAACAACGCCTCCGCTCAACGTCCACCTGTCGTCCTGCCATGAGTCGTCGCGAGACCCAACGTTGTTTTCAAGCCGTCGTCAACGGGCTCGAACGCCACCTCGCCCTCTTGAAGGAGGAGGGACTCACCACGCTTGAACTGACACCGTCAGACGGAAAACAACACCGCCCATCTCTCGAGACCGTGCCCTTGTCCCCACCGAAAGCCCTGCCGACACTGGAACAAATTGCCGTCATCATTGCCGCATGCACGAAATGCCGGTTGCATGAAAAACGGACACGAACAGTGCCCGGCCAGGGCCATCCGCACCCCGACATCCTGTTCATCGGTGAGGGTCCGGGTCGCGACGAAGACGAGCAAGGGCTGGCTTTCGTGGGACGCGCCGGACAACTCCTGACCCAGATTATTCGGAGCATGGGTTACACGCGGGAAGAGGTGTTCATCGCCAACATTGTGAAATGCCGCCCCCCTGACAATCGCAAACCCGAGCCGGACGAAATTCAGGCCTGTCTCCCCTATTTAAAAGATCAGATTGCCCTGCTCAAACCCACGGTCATCGTAGCCCTGGGCGCCTCGGCGATGGAAGGCCTTTTCGGTATCGCCTCCGGAATCTCCCGCCTTCGCGGCCGTTGGATGACCTATGCCGGCATTGACGTCATGCCGACGTTTCACCCTTCCTATCTGTTGCGCAACGAAGCAGCCAAAAAAGACGTCTGGCAGGATATGAAGGCCGTGCTGAAGCGGTTGGGGCGGCAACCGCCACCCACCCAGGGCAAGGCGAGCGCTTCGACAGCAACCCGCGAGTCTTAGTCTTCCGGAAAAAAATCGCCCAGGGTCGCCGCCGAAGATCGCCCCTCCATTCGTCCGATACGGCCGGACAGGAGTCCATCGGCGCTTTTGAGACGATCGAGGAAGCAACCGGCCGACATGGCTTCGGCCCCCGCTGCCGTGACGGACTCGCGTTCCTGCCGGTCGGAGGTCACGACAAGAATATCACGGGGATTTTTCGCGCGGGAAACCAGACGCTCAATAACGGCATCCGCCGTTTGCCCGCCGAAGGAAAAAAGAACTTCCACGACCGTTGTTTCCTCCGCCGCGCGGCGGGGCCCGGATGCGCCGTCAAAAACGACGGTGATGCGTGTCGCAAGGATCCCCGCGAACCGATCGAGTTTCAGCACCAATTGCCGCCGGGCTTCTTCAAGAGCGCGCCGATCGGTCGCCCCGCCCTCCAGCGCTCGGAACAACAGGTTATGCCCATCCACGATCAACCAGGATTTCAGGGCGCATCTGCGATTCGGTGCGATCATGCCGCCCAA